>CALVEX010000114.1 GCA_944326655.1 Candidatus Gastranaerophilales bacterium
GTAACACTTCTAATATTACCGCTCTTAAACGTCTTGCGCCGTCATTTGCTGTCTTTTCGTAAATATCGCGTGCATCTGTCAAAAGCTTAGTCCCTTGTTTTGTATCGCGGATATGCGGGACTTTAAAAATTCTTTCAACTCGCACATTGCTTTCCATGTCCCAGCAATACGCCATCATTTCAGATGAATGCTCGCTTGCGCTTTGACTAAGCTCTTTTATTCCATAATTCAAGTTGCCCCAGTATTTAGCGATAGTTTCAGCAGTCCTGATAGAAGGTCCTTTTATTTGTTGCCCTCCGCGTGGATAGCAATATATCGCTTTTTCCGCTAAACTAAGTCTTTTAGCCGCTTCCAAAACCTTTTTATACGCCCTGGTCTCGTCTCTTGGAAATTGTCGCGCCATAAAAATTGCGGCCTGAACCTCTTGTAATGCTCGTGTCTTTTCAACTTCCTGCCCAACATTAGGCATAATAGTTGTGTGATTCTGTTCTGAATTTTGTAAATAGTTCATTGTTAATCCTCACTTTCTTTAGTTGTTTGAAAATTGTTTTTAAAGTCGTTAAGACTTTAGGACGTTAAGTCCGTTTCATTTTAGCACTTAACGTCTTAGCGTCTTATAGTCTTATCGACTTCATTATCATCCTTCTCTTCACCATAATAGAACTCGTAATATTCCTCTTCCATATCAAAGTTGTACGGGTCAAGTCTCAAAAACCAATCTTCAGATGCCATTTTCTTCACCTATAGCCAATTTATAAAAGTAATCAATAGATCCGGTTTCAAGCATTCTATTTATTGATTTTTCAATAAAAAACGCTTTTTGTAGTTCCTTTTTCTTCATAAAATCCGGGATATCTACTGTATTTTGTTCAATTGTTGTCAAATAACAGTCTATTTTTTTCGCTATGGTGTTTATTTTTCGTTGTAAAATCAACGTTTGAAGCTCTTCTGCTAATTGTTCACCTGTTATTACATTCATTGGAATATTCCCCCAATAATTAAAGCTGTCGGTAATCCGAACAGAATAAATGTTGCGATAAACTCGCCAAATGTCTCTTTTTGCATTAAAATCTCCTTTCTTTTTTATAAAATGCCTTACCCCTGACTTGAACAGGGAACGCATACGCCTTCAACGTATCGCTCTACCAATTGAGCTAGTAAGGCAAGAAAAACGGGGCAACTGGAATTGAATAAATTGAGCTGAGTAATAAACAAATGAATAAATGCCCCGTAATTGGTTTCACAATCTTTAAGAAAAAGGGCCCTGAGAATATAAGAAAAGTTAATGAATAATCGGGGATATTAATGGGCCCTATGTTAAATGCTTATTAAAGCCCTGACCGGTTGCCCGGCTTGTGCACAGCAGTGTTACTTTTGGAGGATATTTATGAAAAACGATTGGAACTAATACGGTTTTTCTTTTGTGCACAATTCAGGGCTAAAATAAGTCCTCATTTTTGCGAGCTTAAATAATTTACACCTACCACAGGGTAAACTCGCGAAAAAATCAATTTAAAGCTTTGTATTTTTGAATATTTCGTCTGCCTATTTCTGCAAATCTTTTATAAAATTCTTTTTGTTTTTCTGTTCGATTATTCCACGGTCTTTGTTTATCATAATCAATGCCTAATTCTTTGCAGCAATCAGGGCACAGACGCCAGTGAGGCGGGATATCTTTTACTTTTGTAAAATCTTCCGCAACAAAAGCACATTCACACCGTTGACAAGTATGAGTTACATAATCCATCTTCTCTCCTTTCTTAATCACTTAAGACATAAGCTCTTATGGCAGCTACCGAGGATTTCTCGGTAGCTGAGTAAAAACTTAGTTTTATGTTATCACCCCCCACACTCGGAAATTCCGCAGGGGAAGGGTAATAACGGCTGCCACGCTGCTTATAGCTTTCAGTCCGATTAAAAAGAGCTTATGACTATACACTCTTTAACCTGAACGGTCGTCTTACTCTGCGTCAGTCGTTTTATGCTATTCTTCAATTGTCAAAGAACAATTGTAAATTTTTGCTTAAATTGCATAGCCGAGCCAGCCCTTAGTGGGCTTATAACTATAAGACCTTTAGAGTTAGCCGGTTTTGCTGTTTGTCCTTCTGTTATTGCCTTTTGCTCGGTTCTAATTCTCTTTCCCTTTGGTCAGCGGGTAGTTCCGCTCGCCTTACAAAAGTTAATATTCAGTTGAACTCACGTTGATTTTGAAATATTATTTAACAAATCGTTAACTCATTTCGTTATCAACAATTTGAGTATAACAGAATTATAATCAAAAGTCAACATATTAAATCAAAAATAATTCAAAAGGTGTAAAAATGCTTTTAAATGAGAAAAAATACAGGAGTTACAAAACTTAACTTATACAATAAACCCGTCTTCTTCTTGTTGTAATTCAATTAATTCCGGTGTATCATCCGACAAGCCTACAGAGGTTGTTAAGTCGTATGCTTCACCCCATAAGTTCATTATATCTTCTCCTATATCCTTATAGGCTATTGATATAAGTTCACTACAACATTTCTGCAAACGACTTAATCTTTCTTCTTCCCAATCCCAATCGCTTCGGACAGCCTGGGTTAACGAATCAGAGAATAATAAATTTCCAATTAATTTAAGAATTCTTTTACGCTCTTCGGTTTTTTCTTTATCAATCATTTTCAATTCCTCCAGTTTTTTATCTAATATTGGTACCCATTCGGGATATACGCTTCTATAATATGTAACTGTATCTCTTTTTATCTTTACGCCGGCTTTTCTGCCGGCGCCTTCACGTCTTCCGCCTCTTGGCATAATAATTTCCTTTCGTTTTATTAAGCTCATGATTAACAAAACAAAGCTTCTGCTTCATTGTTATCAATAACGTTAAGAGTTTCAACTTCAACAATCGCTTCACTGTCACCATCGAAGTAATAAGCATACATCTTGCCATCTCTGCCTTTATTAATTGTTACATAGTCATGTTTAATAAGACTTTCAACAACTTCTGCTTCTAATCCTGCTTCTTCAACTGCTTTGTTAATAGCTTTCATTTCTTGTTCTGTGTAATTTTTCATTTCTTAATCCTTTCGTTTTTGTTCCTTACATTATTAATATAACACATTATTTGATTAATGTCAAGTGTTTAATCAAATAATTATGATATTTTGTTACAAAAGTTAACAAAGTATTTAATTTTTATATTTTTGCAGGTGAAGAACGTTTTGATAAAACTTCCATGCCGGAATCTTGTTACACTTTATGGTGAATGGCAGCAATTAAGGTATTAGAACAATTGATTGATTTTATGACATTTGTTAATACAGAAAATAAACCAACGCAAAAAAATAATTTAAATTCAATTGATATGAATTTTTCTAATGAATTATTAATTTAAGACAGCTACAATATAATCAGAATTAATACAAAACTACTCTAAAACTACTCTAAAATTTATCTAAAAATTAAATCTCTTATAAGTTACAAATGTAATGAAAAGAAATTAAAAAACTTTTCTTATGTAACAAAAATTATAGGAGATTTAAAAATGACAGAAAAAACACAAACAACAGCACCTGAATTAATTCCGGTTTCGGAATTTAACAATTTTTACGCTTACCCCTCTGTCGGGGCATTACGTCAGCTTATTTTTTACAATACTGATAATTTTGTAGACAAGGTTATCAGACGTATTGGTAAACGTTTATACGTTAAAGCACCTGCATTCTTTGAATGGGTTGAAGAAACTAATAAAAAGACAGTATAGGGGGCAGGCATGGAAGAAAACAAAAAAGCCCTCAACATTGAAGGCTCTGTACCTGCTAGCAGTATATCACAAATAAGCGGTTTTGTGAAGCTTCACAGGAGATTGCTTAACTGGGAATGGTATTCTGATTTACCTGTAAGGGTTTTGTTTTTACACTGTCTCTTAAAAGCTAATTTTAAAGATACAAAATGGAAAGGACAGGTTATAAAAGCTGGTCAATTTATTAC
>CALVEX010000115.1 GCA_944326655.1 Candidatus Gastranaerophilales bacterium
GAGCTGAATCAGCAGGTTAAACAAAAACAGTTAACAAATATAAAAGAAACAATTAATAAAAAGGAAACTCTCGAAGATAAAGATATTGAAAAAATTAAAAAATTTGACGACAAGTATAAATCTTCTGTCGATGAGGAGAAAATTGCTCAGGTAAGCGATGAAGAAGTTTTGAAAGCTATTCAAACTCTCAAAGATGCGGGAGTAAATATCTCTGTACAGGAAGACAATCCTTATTCCCAGATGACAAAATATCAGGATCCTAAAATGGCAGAGATGAGTTTGCTGCTTGGCGGGAATAATAACAATAACGGCAGCAGTATGATGAATATGCTGCCTGTGCTCATGAGCCAGACTCAAAAAGGAGAAAATATTGACCCTCGTCTTATGCAGGCTGTTATGATGAATTCAATGATGTCGGATTTCAGTTATGCAAATAGCAGCGACAACAATAATTATTAGATTTTATGATTGAAAATTATGAAATAGCAAAAGAAAAATTGTTGACAAATATGGATGAAGAATGTCAGCAATTTTTTGTCAAAAACGGTTATATTCTTGAAAATGCATACTATGAGCTTTTGTCTGAAAATCTGGAAAAAGCCAAAAACCTTTTTAATGCAATTAAAAATAATGATATCAGAGCGCACTGGGCTTCATTTATGATATCGCTGATTGAAGGCGATGTGAGAGAATATCCGTCATATTTTGAATTGAGAAATTTCTTGGAAATTGACCTGAATATTCTAATCACATATTTTAAGGGTGATTATGTTGAAAAAATTATAAGATATGCGGATTTTATGTTTACGATTAATCCCGAGGTGCATAAATTCATAGGCCGTGTACTTTATAATAACGGTTATGAACAACAGAGTATGTTTTTTCTTGAGCGTGCAAAAAATTATTTTTACCATGACCCGGAATTACACTATCTTCTGGCATTTATATATTACAACGACGGAAATCTGGCACAGGCTCAAAAGGCTGTTAATGATTGTCTTTATATTCTGCCAAACTATTTTCCTGCCAAGAGTATGCTGAAAAAGCTGGAGGAAAAGGTTTAAAAATTTGCGGGATTTGATTGTTCATGCTACCCTTGTTAATGCCGAATAATTTTAAAGGAGAAAATAAAATATGATTATAATAATGGAGCGTAATGCTACAAAAGTTCAGATACAGCGTGTTATTGATTTTTTAAGGGATAACGGATTTGATATAAGATTTAACCAGGGCGAAATTCATGCCGTAATTGATGCAATAGGCGACAAAACAACCGTAACTCCGGGCAGGGTGGCTGCATTTGACGGGGTAAAAGAGGTCAAAATTATAAGAGAACCTTTCAGACTTGCATCGCGCGACAGAAAACCGGAAGATACGGTTATTACTTTTGCAAACGGTGTTAAAATCGGCGGTAATAACAAACCTGTTTCTATGATAGGCCCATGTTCCGTTGAGGAAGATTATGAAGGACTTTTAAAGGTCGCTATGGCCGGAAAAGAAATGGGATGCGAATTCTTAAGAGGGGGTGCATTCAAACCAAGGACTTCTCCGTATGATTTTCAGGGATATGGTGAAAAAGCGCTTAAATACCTGAAAAGAGCAAGTGAAGAAACCGGACTTCTTGTAGTTTCCGAGGTAATGGACGCTTCTGATTTAAGCATGATGTGCGATTACGTTGATGTTTTGCAAATCGGTGCAAGAAATGTACAGAATTTTAAACTGCTTCATGCTGTCGGCAGATGCAGAAAACCAGTTATTTTAAAACGCGGTTTGGCAAGTACAATAAGAGAATTTTTACTTGCTGCCGAACACATTATGTATAACGGAAATCCGAATGTAATTCTTTGTGAACGCGGAATAAGAAGTTTTGACAGTGCGTTTACCCGTAATGTTATGGATATAGCTTCAATTCCTGTTATCAAAAAATATTCGCATTTGCCTATAATTGTTGATCCGAGCCACGGAACAGGGCAAAGGTATCTGATTGAACCTATGGCAAAAGCAGGGCTTGTTGTCGGAGCTGACGGGATAATGATAGAAGTTCACCACGATCCTGAAAATGCATTGTCAGATGGTAAACAGAGTTTGCCGATTCCGATGTTTAAAGAGGTTATGGCAAGGATTAACCAGTTTAACAACAGGCTGCATTATGAAAAAAACTGCTTGTCTGCAAATGTAAATTAGGTATAAATCTTGAAAAATTCTGAACGGTTTGTTATACTAATAACAAACCGTTTTTGATAAAGAAAGGAGCATGGTATGAAGAGATTAAGAAATATTAAGAACTTCGGGGGGGGGGCACTCTAGGCTCCACCGGAGGTCAGGAAGCCCGGAAGGCAGGAGGGCAATCTGTTATCGGCGGGCAGAGCCCGCAAAATAAAACAAGTCATTGCGAGGGAGTGAAACGACCGTGGCAATCGCATAATCTCACCCTCCCCTTCACTTCCCCTCCCCTCAAGGGAGGGGAGGGCCTAACCGTCATCCTGAACTTGGTTCAGGATCTCATTAATGCGAGCTTGGAAGATAAGAGGGTAGGAGGGTATGCCATTATCGGCGAGCAAAGCTCGCGTAAAGATAAGCTTCATTCTTGCAGCGGTACGCTGCCGAAACGAACTTCTCGTCAGAAACAATCTGAACCTCACCCCAGCCCTCTCCTTGTAAAGGAGAGGGGGAAAAATAAATTCCTTCCCTTAATAGGGAAGGTTAGGATGGGTTTCAAACAATACCCACCCCTAAACCCCTCCCTGATAAGGGAGGGGGAGAGCAACTCCCCGAAACGAACCTATTCACCTAAACTCGCTTCACTCTTCACTCATCACTCTTCACTAAAAAAGAAAGCCTCCTTTACTTTGTCTGAGGGCGCTACGCGCGTAACCCTGCCGAACGGTCATCGTCGGGCTGCATTCACTTTAGCAGAGACCCTCATCACCCTCGGCATCATCGGTGTTGTTGCCGCAATTACGTTGCCTGTTTTAGTCAATAATTACAAAAAAAGCGAAACTGTAGAGAGGTTAAAAAACACATATTCTATAATAAATAATGCAATGGAGCGTGCCAAAGTTGACTATGGCACTGACTATTCAAGCTGGCAGAGAAGTTCACGTGATAGATATGATTTTGAGTTGTTGTATTCTTTATACATTGAACCTTATATTAAAACAGTAAATGTTAAAAAAGGCACGATATGCAAGAATTATAATTGTAAAAAAGAATATACTACTTTAAGCGGACAGGCTATGTATCAGCACGATTACGGCGGGAGTTTTACATTGCCAAATGGTGCACTTGTGCATATTA
>CALVEX010000116.1 GCA_944326655.1 Candidatus Gastranaerophilales bacterium
GTAGATTCATTACTTGCTTCAACTTGTCCGAAATGCGGCAAAGTAATTTCTGAAGTTATTAAAGAAAAAATCGCTTCTATCGGTGAAAAAATTACTTTCAGAAGATTCGTACGTTATGAAGGCAACACAGCATCTTATGTTCACAACGGCAAAATCGGTGTATTAATCCAAACTGATAAACAAGATGCCGAATTAATGAACGATATCTGCCTGCACATTGCATCTTCTGCTCCGGAATTTATTTCAAGAGAAGAAATCCCCCAATCAGTTATCGACCATGAAACTGAAATTGAAATGGGTAAGGAAGATTTGTTGAAAAAGCCAGAACAAATCAGAGCTAAAATTGTTGAAGGCAGAGTTAACAAATTAATGGCTTCAAGAGTTCTTCTTGAACAGCCGTTCATCAAAAATCCGGATGTAACTGTAGGACAATTAATCGAAGGTAAATTAACAGTAAAAGCATTTACAAGATTTGTTCTCGGTGAAGGTCTGGAAAAACGTCAGGACAACTTTGCCGACGAAGTTATGAGCCAGATTAAAGGCTAATTTTATCCTTAACAAATAATAAAAATTTCAAAAGTCCGGTAATAATTTTACCGGACTTTTGTTAACAAAAAATAAAATTTACGCTTTTTAATTCCAGAGAGGGTTGAAATTCCTGAAAAATCTGTTATCATATAATATACAAGCTTGAAAGGGATTATATATGAACGAATTAAAAATAAAAGAAATTTCACGTTTTACTGAAAACGATGTTGAAAAAACACGTTTAATTATTTCTGAAAACGGCAAAGATACAGAAATCATCCTTGAAGGCAACGGAAAACTAAAAACCGCCGTGGAAGTTTAACACAAAATTGAGATTTACATTACAATTTACATCAAACAGTAACTAACTTGTATGCCCGAGGGTATTCCGGTATCGGTGAGCGAAGCTAGCAAGATACTTGTCATTGCGAGTGAGCGTAAAGAGCGTTGCAATTGCAGAATTGTTACTATGCAACGGTGCTGCGATCATCACGGCACCGAGTGCCTCGTAATGACATATACAAGATATTAGGCAGGAATTTCTGCCACAACAAAAGTCCGAAGGAAGGGATAAGGTATATTGTTGTTTATTGCTTTAACGAATTTATATTATTATCCCTGATTTCCGCTTCAATTATCAACTTATCAGGAATATTAAAATTGCTGCCGTTGTCAAAGGAATCAAGTTGAATTCCGGGGAAATCTTTCATAGTCTGAGGAATAACCTCATCATAAATAACAGGAGCTGATTTGTTTACAACTGCAGAAATACCGCCGGAAGAATTTTGTATATTTTGGTATTTTGAACTTACCGGCTGTTCTTTTTGAGGTTGCGTTTCTATAAAGTCAAGTAAAAATTTTGAGTCTTTTGCAATAACTCCGTTTGCAGGAGCCTTTGTTTTAGAATCAATCATCCCGACAAATTTTGCAGGGAAATTACCGTTAATCTGGAAAACTTCGTTATGAAAATTCTGAAATTTAATAGGCATAAAAACAAATGTAGAATTTGAAACATCCATAATCTGCCCCAGAACATAATAGCCTTCATGAAGCATTACACCGTCGCCAAGCTGAACATTTGATAATATTTTAATAAGCAAAGTCTTTGAAGGATTTTGAATAGAAAAGTCTTGCAATGTCTGTACCGGTGTGGTTTTAGCAAATGCAGGCTGAAAAAGAAATCCAGCTAATAATGTTAATGTACATAATATTTTTTTCATAACACTTTTCTCCATATCAGGATAATAACACAATTTCTAAAATCAGTCAATCAAAATACACTATACAGTTTAGTTTGAGGATTGTTCTGAGTTCACATCTTTAAGCAATTCAGGATTTATTTCAGAAGGCAGGCCATCTTGATTATTTTCCCGGACGGTATTTTCAGCCGGAAGTTTTTCATATTCATAATTAGGAGCGTCTTCTTCCTCATCCTCCTGCTCGGGTTCGCCTTTAGCTTTAAAATTCAACAGAAATAACTGTTCTTTTTGGATTACAATATCCTTGCCTTTTTCAACATAAGAAAACGGAGAATCTTCATATACTGCATTTACGCTGGATTTAAAACGGTTGTCTTTTTCATTCTTAACAGCCCCTTCTATTGCGCTGTAACCCATTGACAAGCCTTTAACAAAATAATTGCCCACACTCAAAGCCGCAGATTTTGCAAGTTCGCCTTTATTCAGTTTTGTTGTATATTTTGCCGGATAATAACCGTCTATATCAATAACTTTTCCGTTTGCATCAGTGTAAGAAAGCGGAATAAACCTAAAATTAGCATTACGCTTTAATCTTTTAGGGCTTTTCACATCTGTTATTTGTCCTTTTATAACACTTCCCGACTTTATAACCAGAGTTTCATCCAAAGTCAAATCATCCAGTGTTTTTACAGACATATATTCAATCGGGTTTTCCGTGGTAAAATCTTCCAGCGCCTGAACACGTATGGTTGCAGCCATTGCAGATTGTCCTAAAAAGGCTATTATTAAAGCAAATAATATAAAAAATTTCTTCATTACTACCCCGCTTTCTCTAAACAAGAGAATATATTATTTCAATGCATTTGTCAATATTGGTTTAAGGTATTGCCCTGTATAAGAGGATTTGCATTTGGAAACTTCCAGGGGAGTGCCCTGTGCAACTATCTGTCCGCCGCCTACACCGCCTTCAGGGCCCAAATCAATTATATGGTCTGCAATTTTAATAAAATCAAGATTATGTTCAATTACCAAAATTGTATTTCCTTGATCTGCAAGCTTTTGCAAAATTTTAATAAGTTTATCCAAATCATACCAGTGTAGCCCGACAGATGGTTCATCAAGAAGGTACAAAGTTTTGCCGGTAGAACGTTTGTTTAATTCAGATGCAAGCTTTATTCTTTGCGCTTCTCCGCCGGAAAGTGTTGTCGCACTCTGACCTAATTTCATATAATCAAGTCCGACATCGTTGAGTGTTTGGAGTTTATTTTTAATTGAGGGGATACTGTCAAAAAATTCAAGAGCTTCTTTTACACTCATATCAAGGACATCTGATATTGTTTTGCCCTTGTATTTAACTTCAAGAGTTTCTCTGTTGTAACGTTTGCCCTTGCAGACGTCACATTTTACATAAACATCCGAAAGGAAGTTCATCTCAATTTTTATTAAACCGTCTCCTTTGCAGGCTTCGCAGCGTCCGCCTTTGACATTAAAACTAAATCTTCCGGGTTTGTAACCCCTTACCTTTGCCTCATTGGTTTTTGAATAGAGTTCTCTTATATGCGTAAACAAGTCTGTATAAGTCGCAGGATTAGAACGCGGAGTTCTGCCGATTGGAGACTGGTCAATATCAATAATTTTATCTATGTGTTCAAATCCCGTAATTTCATCAACACCCTGAGGTTTCGGTTTGTTTCCGCGAAGTTTGTGAACAGCGTATTCATAAACCAGATCCTGCATTAATGATGATTTCCCTGAGCCTGAAACACCGGTTAAACAGACTATTTTACCGAGCGGAATATCAACATCTATATTTTTAAGATTGTTTATATGCGCATTTTTTACATGTAAAAAGTGACCGTTTCCTTCCCTGACCTTTTCCGGCACAGGAATATATTTTTCACCGCTCAGATATTTCCCAGTTATTGATGCCTTTGCTTTAATAATATCATCAACACTTCCGCAGGCAATGACTTTTCCGCCGTTAACCCCTGCCTTCGGGCCAATATCAACAATATAATCCGCATTTCTTATTGTATCTTCGTCATGTTCAACCACAATAAGGGTATTCCCGAGATTACGAAGTTTTATAAGAGTTTTAATCAATCTGTCATTATCACGCTGATGCAGACCTATTGAGGGCTCATCAAGAACATACAAAACTCCGGACAGTCCGCTGCCTATTTGAGTTGCAAGTCTTATACGCTGAGCCTCTCCGCCTGATAATGTGCCTGCCCTTCTTGCAAGATTCAAGTAACTAAGGCCAAAATCTATCAAAAAGCGTAAACGTGCACGGATTTCATCCAGAATTTGTTTGGCAATATGAAGCTGAAACTCGCTTAATTCCAAATATAAATCAGATATAAATTCCAGTTCATCCTCAATGGACATTAGCGTAAATTCATAAATATTTTTATCTTTAATTGTTACGGCAAGCGGAAAAGGTTTTAATCTTGCGCCTTTGCAGGCAGGGCAAGGAGTTGTTGTCATATATTTTTCTATTTCTTCTCTCCAGTATTCACCGTTTGATTCGTTGTAACGCTTTTCAAGATACGGAATTACACCTTCAAACCTTCTGTATTTAGTTTCGTAGCGGTGAGTTCCAAAACGCATTACAGTAAGTTTTACAATATCATCACTTCCGTAAAGGATTATTTTCTGTTCTTTTTCCGAGAGTTTTTCAAACGGTTTGTCCATATCTATATTAAAATGATGGCAAACCGATTTCAAAACATCTTCATAGTAATTTGTTGTAGTTTTTGACCAGGGGTAAATTGCCCCGTCCTTTATGGACTTTTTTCTGTCTGGGACAATTAAATCAGGATCAATTACAAAATCTGCCCCCAGCCCCGAACATCTTTCACAGGCACCGTAAGGCGCATTGAATGAGAAAATCCTCGGCGCAAGTTCTTCAAAACTTATATTACAATTCGGACAGGCAAGTTTTTCGCTGTAAATTATTTCTGAATTTTCCCCTCTGCCTTTGGAAGAGGGGGCAGGGATGAGGGTATTATTGCCAACAACATCAACAACTGCAATTCCGTCAGCTTTTTTCAGCGCAATTTGCACACTGTCAGCAATTCTTGAACGAGCCTGCTCCTTTACAACAATTCTGTCAACAACAACAGAAATATCATGTTTTTTTGTTTTTGCAAGCTCAATGTCATCTTCATCAAGATTGTAAATTTCACCGTCAACTTTTACTCGGACAAAACCTTCCTGACGTAATTCTTCAAAAGTTGACGAAAATTCTCCTTTTTTACCTCTTGCAATAGGCGCCAAAATCTGAATTTTTGTACCTTCTCCGAGCTTCATAATACTGTTTACAATTTCGTCAATACTCTGCGGTTTAATTTCCGCTCCGCACTCAGGACAATGAGGAACTCCGACACGGGCATACAAAAGCCTTAAGTAATCATAGATTTCCGTAACAGTTCCGACAGTTGAACGCGGATTGTTGCTGGTTGATTTCTGGTCTATAGATATTGCCGGTGAGAGGCCGTCAATATATTCGACATTAGGTTTGTCCATCTGTCCCAAAAATTGTCTTGCATAAGTAGAAAGGCTTTCAATATAGCGTCTTTGTCCTTCCGCAAAAATTGTATCAAAAGCAAGAGAGGATTTTCCCGAACCAGATACTCCCGTAAAAACTATTAATTCATTCTTCGGCAGCTGGAGGGAAATGTCTTGTAAATTGTGCTCTTTTGCCCCCTTAATCGTAATTGTATCTAACATACCAACATTATTGCATGTAAAAAAGTATTTTCAAGAAGCAGGATTTAATAAGACAACCAAGATTATCATCCGCTAAATATATTTGTTTTTATAAACTGACAAATTCTATCAGCCTCTTCAAAATTATCTAATCTTAAAATTTCATAATCAACACCGCTTTTTAACCTGTAATTAACAATACTACATTTCCCCGTGTTAACTATTTCAATATCTTTTATTCTATTCAGCGAAATTTTATCTTTTTTTACACCTATTATTCTTTTGTTTTCAATAATTAACAGTTCCTGTTCCTTGTCAACAATAACAGTTACTTTAACATTTACAAAAAATAATATAATCAACAGTATTAATGGGAATGCAATAATAGTATAAAAACTTAAAGTAGATACAAACAACGGAGCGTCATTCGTATTTAATTCAAATGACTTGATTTCAGGATTATTTTTATTTGCATTGAAATGTTCTATAATCCATTCCTGAACCTTTGTATTTTCCGAGGAGGAATACAATTTTATATAAGAATCTCCATATGGAATTTCAATATTGTAGTAACAGATCATATAATGACATCCTACATTATGCAATATGGCATCTCCTAAATTATTAAATTTAAAATTTTGCTTTTCATCACTTAAAAATAATCTTTTCGTTTCCAGAACACATTCGTTTTTTGTCTTGTTACAAGCAAATACAAATTTTTGATTATTATCAATAAAATCCCACAGTGCATAAAAAAATATAAATATAAAAACAGGACTTATAATCAAAAGAGCGCGGATTTGACGCTTGATTAAATTAATAACTAAACTTATTTTGTTTACGGACTCTTCAACTTCCATATAAGGTTCATATTATCATTAACAGGTTTGACTTTCAACAAAAAAAATAAGAAATATAGTGTTGACAGCGGGACTGTCTTGGTCGCTCGCATTTAACGAGTCTCCGCTTTTTGCTTTGAACGGCACATATGCCGCAAAAGCAAAAAAACTTCGCCCTCTGCTCGGCTTGCGCTGAACCCACAATTGGCTGATTAAAGACCTCACACTTCAAACAAATAAAAAAGGGAAACTTATGTTCCCCTTTTTTATTTGTCGACGGCGGGACTTGAACACGCACGGGTTTCCCCACACGCCCCTCCAACGTGCACGTATACCGCTTCCGTCACGTCGCCATAAACGAATTATTTAATTTTCACGGAAACTGCCGGACTGCTCGTGCCGGATGCGCGTTCCTGCAGGACAGTTTACCTTGTATGTACAAATTTTGTATGTAACGCGCCCTCTCCTCGGAAGATTATCAATCTTTCTAGTCGGCAGAGTGTCACCTCCACACAAAATAAGTATTATATTGTCAAATTACATTAAGTCATGCCATCTTATTGTAACATAAACTTGAATTTCTTTGCAACAAACTGTTTAATTTTTAGTTTACAATAACCGTCTGTTAACTTCGGGCTAAATCTAAGCCACCAGCCAAAAGGATATTCCTTTTGTATATGTTTCAATAACTTCATATACTCATCAAAATACCCCGATTTTATATCATCACGAAATTTCCCGAGCCAGGATGTTGCCTTAGAAAAATAACCGCTTACAAACACCCATTTGTATTC
>CALVEX010000117.1 GCA_944326655.1 Candidatus Gastranaerophilales bacterium
TTTCGGACTGCCGACAAATACAATTCTGCTGTGGTTGTTTGTTTTTTTCTGGGGTGCATCAGGCTGGTTTCAGTCGGCCGGATTTCCCGCTGTTGCTAAAAGCTTAACATATTGGTATTCAAATTCCGAAAGAGGAACTAAATGGTCTTTATGGTCATGCTCACACCAGACCGGAACTTTTTTGAGTGTAATCATTTCGGGATTTTTGGTTGCACACTGGGGCTGGAAAATGGCGTTTTTCGTTCCAGGAACTCTTGCAATAATTACTGCCGTATGGCTTTACGACAGATTACGCGACAGGCCGCAGTCTTTAGGCTTGCCTGATATTGAAACTTACAACAACGAACCGGCCGCGAAAAAAAATGAAGACTGTGAAGAAGATAACAGATCTTATATAGAGATTTTCAAACAAAATATTTTATATAACAAAACAATCTGGCTTCTTGCAATAGCTTACATATTTGTTTATATTATAAGATTTGGCGCCGAAGACTGGATGATAAAATATTTAAGCGAAGCAAAACATAATTCGCTTGAAATCGCGGCAATGAAATTAAGTTCGCTTCCGCTTGTCGGAATTGTCGGAACAATTTGCGCCGGATTGATATCAGATAAGATTTTCAAAGGCCGGAGAGCAATCGTCAACTTAATTTATCTGACAGGTGTTGTAGTCTGTCTTGTACTTTTAAAATTCAATACAATAAGTGCCGTAGACTTTGTTCTTATCGGGCTGCTCGGGGCATTTACATACGGCCCGCAGATGATGATAGGCGGACTTTGTGCTGTTGAATCAAGTTCTAAAAAAGTCGCATCGGCAGCTACGGGGTTTACCGGAACTTTCGGTTATATAGGGGCTGTTTTGTCAGCTACCGGCACCGGATTTATGGTTGACAAATTCGGCTGGAACGGTGCAATAGCATTTTGGGTATTTTCAGCATTAATTTGCATTGCTATTTGTTCTGTTCTTATGCTGGATGAGAAAAAAAGAAGACAGAATCAATAATTACTGCGGGATAGCAAACCAGAAAGTGCTTCCGTAACGGAGGCGTGATTTTACATATATATCGCCGCCATGCGCTTTTGCGATTGTTTTACAGACTGCAAGCCCGACACCTGAACCCTGCTGGCGTTTGAGCCGGTTTCTGTTAACCTGTGTAAAAAATGTAAAAATTTTGTCTAAATCTTTTTTGCTTATGCCGTCTCCGCTGTCTTTTATTTCAAATATAAACTCTTTTTCTGCGTTAATATAAGAAACTATTGAAATTACACCGTTTTCCCTGCTGAATTTTATTGCGTTTGAAATAAGATTGTAAACGAGCTGTTTAAATCTCAAAGGGTCTGCAACTATTGTTACGTCTGAAAGCGTATAATTGAATGTAAGATTTTTTTCCTTTCTCATCTCGTCAAAGCTCCAGATGATATCGGTTATAATCTTTTTGGGTCTGCATTTTTCAAGACGAAGTTCAAGAGGTTTGTATTCGCTTCTTGCGAAATCAAGAACATTTTGTATCAGTCCCATTAAAAACGATGCGCTATGGCGAATGTTATTAATGTATTTTTCCTCGCCGCTTCCTTTCATATTTTCAATAAGCAAATCCGCAAACCCTATAATAGAGTTCAAAGGTGTCTTAAATTCATGTGACACACTTGCAAGAAATTCCATTCTGCTTTTATGGTCTCTTTCCTTTTCATATATGAGAGAAACAATTTCAAGCCGTGAATTTATATATTCCATTAGAATATTAACAACAGCAATGTTATTTTTGTAAAAATCATCATCATCACTCACAAGCCCGATATATCCAAGCGTATTATTTCGGTAAATCACCGGTTTCAAAATTTTATTTCCCTTTGACAGAAACTCCATATAATCATAAAGATCATTTATCTCAACATTGTTATAAAAATCCAAAATTGTCTGCCGTATCTTTTTTACTTCATTCACAAGAGATTTGTTTTGTTTGTAGACCTCTGTTCCTTTAAGCCTATTTAGCCCTATTTTATTTGTTTCAAGATTAGCAAGCCCAATCCAGCATGCTTTTGCTTTGGTAATTTCTATTAAACCCTGAGCTGTGAAATCTGCAATTTTCTTTTCATTTTCAGCAGTATTAATTTTTTTCACAAAATTATAAATTGCTTCTTTATACATATCATTATTATAATATGAAAAAAATAATTGTAAAAAATATTACAAAAAACAGTTTTCAATTATTTATGTTCAATAAATTCCAACTCATATCCAAGCAGCTCTGCAATTATGTAAGCTTCTTTTAATGTTAGCCTGCCCAGTCTAAGCTTATGCGATATCCTTTGAAAAGTATATTTTTCCCCAGTTTTTGCACTCATCATTTCGGCAAGTTTTGTAATGGTTAATCCCCTTAAAGACAGAAGGTATTTGATTTTTGCCCGTATTTTATTCTCCATAATGTAATTATATTGAAACTTGACAGAATAAGAAAAAAATTATATTATGATTTGCATATTAATTATTTAATTTATATATTAATTAAATAATTAATATTCCTGATGAGATATTACGGAGATAAATATGATTAAAAAAGCATACACGCTGGCAGAAGTCCTGATTACACTTGGAATAATCGGAATTGTAGCCGCAATTACCATACCGGCACTCATAAACAAATATAAAAGTGTACAGCTAAAATCACAGTTAAATAAAGCATATTCCACACTAACACAGGCCGTAAATATGATTTATGCAGATACAGGAATGCCTGTTACTCCTGAAAGATATAACTCCCCGCGTTCTTTTGTAATAGATTTAAAGAAATATCTTAAGGTAGCAAAAGACTGTGGCACTGGAACAATTGGTTGTGTCAGTATCTCAGATTATAAAAACTTTACCCGAGACAAAGCTATCACCTACGGAAGTTGGTTTGACGACGGCCGATTGATTTTGGAAGATGGGACACTTATTATGATCGAAAATGTTGGTGGTGACTCTACTTTAGTGCTAGTCCACACAGATATCAACGGCCCGGAAAAAGGTCCAAATGCAATGGGACATGATTTATTTACTTTTCAGTTACAAAATAATAAACTTGTTCCAAATGGAGCTTCGGGTACATATCACGATATTGAAATTTATCCTAATTATTGCAGTTTTACATCAACATCTGTATATAATGGCCTGGCTTGTACATACAAAGCATTAACAGATGATGATTATTTTAAAAATCTCCCTTAACATATTATTTTTTCATTGTATAATAATTTCAATGAATAAAAAATTATATGTAATCTCAGGTTCATCAGGTGTCGGAAAAGGCACTGTTTTAAAGGAATTTCTTAAACGAAATCCGGATTTTATGCTGTCAGTTTCCTGTACAACACGTTCTCCTAGAGATGGTGAAGTTGACGGAGTTAATTACTTTTTTATTTCAAAAGAAGAATTTAAAAACTGTATTGAGGGCGAAAAATTTCTTGAATGGGCAGAATTTGCCGGCAATTTTTACGGGACAAAAAAGAAATTTATCAACCAATGCTTAGAAGAAGGTAAAGATATAATCCTAGAAATTGATACCCAGGGCGCTTTACAAGTAAAAAAACAAATGCCCGAAGCTGTTTTGATATTCATTTGCCCGCCATCGCCAGAGGCGCTTGAAAAACGGTTGAGAGGACGCCATACAGAAGATGAAGAAACAATCCGGAAACGGCTTAAAATTGTTGAAGAAGAATTGGCGCGTGCACAATACTTTGACTACAAAATAATAAACGATAATCTTGACAACGCAGTATCCGAACTCGAAAATGTAATATTGGGAGAGCAAAAAAATGCTTAGCGGAAAAACTATTCTGGTAGGTATTACAGGCGGAATTGCGGCTTATAAAATATGCGAGCTTATCAGAATGTATAAATGTGCAAACGCCGAAGTTCTTGTCGTATGCACTCCAAATGCCCTGAATTTTGTAACCAGACTTACACTCCAAAATTTGAGCAAAAATAATGTTGCCGTGGAAGAATTTGACATAAAAGATTTTAACCCCGAACATATTTCTTACGCTGACAGAGCTGATATTATGGTTATAGCTCCTGCTACGGCAAATACAATTTCAAAAATAGCAACGGGCGTTTGCGATAATCTTTTAACATCAATTGCTTGTGCCTTTACAAAACCAATCCTTATCGCGCCTGCAATGAATTGCAATATGTGGGAAAACCCGCTTATTCGGGAGAATTTAAACAAACTCCACTGTGAAATTCTTGAACCCGAAAGTGGTTATCTTGCCTGTGGGTACGAGGGTAAAGGCAGACTGTGCAGTTTGGATAAAATTTTTGATAAGACAGTTGAGTTACTAAAATATAAACTCTTAAACGGCAAAAAAATCGTTATAACTTCAGGCGGCACAATAGAAGACATTGACCCTGTAAGATACATTTCAAACTATTCATCGGGGAAAATGGGCCTTGCACTTGCTGATACGGCAAAAAATCTCGGAGCCGATGTAACACTGATTACAACAACAGATGTTTCCCGAAAATACAATGTTATAAAAGTTAAATCAGCTTTGGATATGAAATCCGCCGTTGAAAACGAGTTTGACAGTGCGGACTGCATTATAATGGCGGCTGCTGTTGCAGATTACAGGGTTAAAGAAATTTCGCCCCGTAAAATGAAAAAGACATCCGATGATGAAATTACACTGACACTTGTAAAAAATCCGGATATTCTGAAAGATTTATGCGATAAAAAAAAGAATGCCGCCACAGCTGACATAAGCGCATCCGCCCCTTTGATTATCGGTTTTTGCGCGGAAAGCGAAAACTTAATTGAAAATGCTAAAGAAAAAATCTCTAAAAAGGGCTGTGATTATTTGATTGCAAATGATATTTCCAGAAAAGATATCGGTTTTTCAAACGACTATAACGAGGTTACGATTATAAACAAAAACGGCGGAATGAAAAAACTTGAACGGGCAGATAAAAAAACAATTGCACGCGGAATTTTTGAGGAAATATATGGATAAATATGAAATTATCAAAAAGATAGAAGAATTTGCGCCGCCCGAAACCGCCGAAGATTGGGATTGTTCAGGCTGGCTTATTGAAACCGGAAAACGTTATGTAAATAAAATTATGCTTGCCCTAACTATAACAGATGACGTTGTAAAACAGGCAAAAGAACAACATTGTGATATGATAATTTCCCATCATCCGTTATTTTTTGTTCCGCTTCATTATACGGGGATAGATCTTTACTGCGCACATACAAATATGGATAAAGCCAAAGGTGGCACAACAGACAAATTAATTGAAGTTTTGGGTATGCCTGACGCTAGTGTCTGCGGCGAATTTCTGAGAATAGCAGAATATGAAACAACGGTTGAAAAATTTGCGCGTAAGCTTTCTGAAATTTCGCCAAACCTGCGTTATGTGAACAATAAAAATATAACAAAATTAGAAAAAATCGCTTTTTGCGCGGGCAGCGGTTCCGAATTTATTCAGGAAGCTTTTGAACATGGCTGTGATGCGCTTGTAACCGGAGATTTAAAATTCCACACCGTACTTGAAAGCCCTATAGTTCTTTTGACATCGGACATTTTGAAAGCGAAATATCTGTTTTGGATGTTTTTAAATCTCTTATTCCGGCCGGTGTAGAAACGGTCAAGGCTGTTGAATATAGTCCTTTCATACAAATAAAATCTTGACAATAAAGTTTCAGCAAATAGAATAAAAAACGTAGCTCATTGGGGCGTCGCCAAGTGGTAAGGCACCTGGTTTTGGTCCAGGCATTCGGAGGTTCGAATCCTTCCGCCCCA
>CALVEX010000118.1 GCA_944326655.1 Candidatus Gastranaerophilales bacterium
AAAAAACTGGTTACGGAGCAGGAAAACGACCTTATGAAAATCCGATTTTAAGAGTCATGAGTATAAAATAACAGAGTACAATATACAGAAAGTCGAATGAATATCGGCGGAAAGGATAAAATATGCATTTAGGAAACGGTATTATTTGTCCCGTCACAGGGATTCCAATGTTAGCAGTTGCAGGCGTAACAGCATTTTACGCTTACAAGAAAGCAAAAAAAGACTTTACAAGAGACAAAATTCTTCCTGTAATATCGCTTACAGGACTTGTGTTTGCCCTGCAAATGATAAATTTTGCAATCCCGCAGACGGGTTCAAGCGGACACATTGTCGGTGCAATTCTGCTTGCGGCATTGTTGGGGCCTTATGCGGCATTTTTGGCAATATGTGCAATTTTGCTTGTACAGTCGGTATTTTTTGCTGACGGAGGCCTGCTCGCACTCGGATGTAACATTTTCAATATGGGATTTTTAGCATGCTTTGTCGCTTACCCGTTGGTATTTAAACCTTTAGAAAGCCGTAATAAACCTGTTTTAGGTTCAATTTTAGCATCAATAGCGGCTTTACAACTCGGAGCTTTTGCCGTCGTAGTTGAGGGCGCACTGTCGGGTTCAATAGCTTTATCCGGAATTGCAGGATTTACAGGTTTAATGCAGGCAATACATCTCCCGATAGGAATTGTTGAAGGTATAGTCACAGGAATTGTTACAGTTCTTGCAAAATCCGTTGACTCTAAAAAATTGTCTTATTCATTCGGAGGAATTTCTTTAATTCTTGCCGGGATAATTTCACAATTCGCCTCACAAAAGCCGGACGGACTTGAATGGTCATTATTGAACATTTCAAATTCTCTTGTTGAACAAACTCAATGGCAAATGTATGGTTTTGCACAAAACTTACAGGCAAAAACAGCAGTATTAAGCCAAATATCTCCGGTTGCCGCAAATATTGCCGGTTTGGTTATTGTTGGAATTGCAATGTACTTTGTTTGCCTGACTATGAGCCGTAAAATGGTTAGAGAAAATGCAGAATAAATTCGATAACTTAATAAAATACTTAAACGAACTGAATGAGCAGGGCTTATGCCTTGCTTTTTCAGGCGGCATTGACAGCATGCTTTTGCTTTATCTGTGCCGCGAAATGAATATTCCGGCTGTCACATTTAAGTCAGATTTTCAATCGGATGAAGAAATAGAACTTACTAAAATACTCTGTCAAAAATACAATGTAAAACAATTGATTATTGAAACAGATATTCTCCAAAACTATCTAATTAAAAATAACCCGAAAGACCGGTGTTATCACTGTAAAAAAATGCTTTTTGAAACAGCTATCAAAAAAGCCGGTGAAAACGGGCTGAAATATATAATAGACGGCACAAATTATGATGATTTACACACATTCCGCCCCGGAAGAAAAGCTCTTGAAGAACTTAATGTCATTTCACCTTTTGCAAAATTTAAAATCACTAAACAGGAAATCAGAGATTATGCAAAAAAATGCGGAATAGAAATTTATGATAAACCTTCAACTCCCTGTCTTGCAACACGTTTTCCATACAATACAAACCTTACAAAAGAAAATCTCAAAATTGTTGAAAAAGGCGAACAGATTTTAAAAAATTATGGTTTTAAAAACTGCCGTTTGAGACTTCATAATGATATAGCAAGAATTGAAATTATGCCGGAACAGTTCAATGAATTTACCGGCAAAAGAACTGAAATTATTACAGCTCTTAAGGCTTTAGGGCTGAAATATCTCACTCTTGATATTGAAGGATTAAGAAGCGGCAGCATGGATTTATAAAAATCAACCATTAACCCGATTTGCAAAAAAATATACCAATATATACTTATAAAGAAGTATAAAATGAGGGTAGTTTATTATGAAATGGATTATTTTTTTGCTGATAATAGCAGCATGTGCGTGGGCTTATTTTAACGTTGATTTTAACAAAGTAAATAATACGGTAAATGAAGAGGCAACAAATGCGCTGAAACAGGAAAAAACAATTAAAGTTTTCTTCGATGCCGACCAACAAAACAAAGAAGAAACCCAACAAACAATAAAAGAAAATTTCTAAAACTAAAAGACCGGTAAAAAACCGGTCTCTTTTATTCATTCCAACCTATCCTAAATAATTTCCTATCTGTTTCTTCCTATGATTTTCCTGCGACTATGCAATAAAATTTGTTCCAAACCTGCTTGCTCCATGAAAGAACGATTGTTTCATCATATCAACCAGAGTCTTTCTTATTACAAGTCTTTTATTTAAATCTACCGAATTAACCGCTTCCGATGTTTGTTTATATGTATCTGAAACTGTATTGGAAAATAAAAGCATATTAGACATATCCTTTAAAACCTCTCTTTATTCTTTATTTAGCTCTCGTACTTATATAAAAAATTTTTATAAAAAAATATTGACTTTTTATATTCAATTTATATAAATTTTGTTACATAACTTAACAACTCCTAAAGTTTTTTGATATTTTTGCCGTAAAATTAACCAAATAAGAAAGGAGAAATTAATGGCAGATTCAGTTAATTTAAACACATCCTCAGTAAACGTAGATCTTGAGAAATGGAAAAAACTCACGGCAAAAGAAATTATAAAAGAGGAAGGCAGAGGGGAAGAAATCCCCGAAGAGATACTGACCTGGGCGCAGCAAATGGCAGCATTCTCTAAAATTCCCGACGATATAACATATGAACAGGTTGACGGCGATGTAGGCCTTGATGCATTGGATAAATTAGGTTTAAGTCCGGAAGAAATGGCTCAATTCCGTCCGGAAGCAGCAAATGCACAGGCTCCTACCGCAACAGAGCAGCCTGACGCTGTTCAGGATCCGGCTCTTGCAGCACAAACCAACCCTGATGTTACGGATCAAAACATATTTATGAACCCGACTCCGGGAATGGCCGCCGATATGCCTGCACAGCCTGCCGATACAACTGACAGGGCAGCAGAAGAGGATGCAGCACAAACATTAGCAGACCCGGCTTTGACAACCGACCCTGAAGAAATCAGAAAACGCAGACTAAAACTCGGATTAGAGTAACGATTTAACAGCAGATGTAATATCATCTGATTTGTAAATATAATTACCGGCAACTAAGGAATTTGCGCCAAATTTGGTGCAAATTCCTGCCGTTTCAGCATTTATTCCTCCATCAACCTGAATTATCAAATTTTCAGGTGCATTCTGTTTTATAAACGGAATTTTTTCCGCACAGTCATACATAAACTTTTGACCGCCAAAACCAGGTTCAACAGTCATTACAAGAATAAGATCCAAATCATTTAAGTAAGGCATAACGACATCAGCAGGTGTTTTAGGCTTTATTGACATTCCTGCTTTAACATTATAAGACTTAATTAATTTGATAAGCTCTTCTACATCTTTTGCAGCTTCATAGTGAAAAGTTAAAATATCAGCACCTGCTTTCGCAAATGGTTCTATATATTTTTCAGGATTTTCAATCATTAAATGAACATCAAGGCAAAGCTCCGTAATTTTTCTTATTGAAGCCACAACAGGCACACCTATTGTAATATTCGGAACAAAATGTCCGTCCATTACATCTATATGAAGCCATTGAGCTCCTGCATTTTCAACGAGTTTTATATCCCGTTCAAGATTTGCAAAATCCGCCGATAAAATTGATGGTGAAACAATGTTTTGCATTACACTACTCCAAATATTTTACACGCCTCATAAGCAGCTTTCTGTTCTGCTTCCTTCTTTGTTTTACCGCTGCCTGAAGCTACAACTTTTCCGTTATAAGAAACCTCTATTTCAAATGTTTTGTTATGAGCGGGTCCTGTTTCTTTTACAATGGTATAAACAGGAATTTCTTTATTTACCGACTGTGTATATTCCTGAAGCATTGCTTTTGCATTGTATTTTTCAAAGTTTTTATCAACCTCTTCAATATACGGCATTAATACTCTTTGCAGAAAAGGTATAAGTTCATCAAGTTTATTATCAAGGTAAAATGCTCCCAAAACAGCCTCAAAAGCACAAGCACAAACAGATTCTATATTAGCTGTTCCCTGTTTTGCTTCATGCTGTGCAACAATAATAAATTCACAAAGATTTATATCATGCGCTATTTTTGATAACGTGCTGTCAGATACAACGATTGAACGAATTTTTGATAAATCACCTTCCGCATAATCAGGGAAATGATTATATAAAATATCAGACGCAACAAGCTTTAATACCGCATCTCCAAGGAATTCCAGCCGTTCATAGTTCTCTGTGTAGGGAAGATCTTTCTCCTTTGTATAAGAAGGATGAGTCAAAGCTTTTATAAACAGGTTAGGATTATCAATCTCTATACCGAAAATTTCTTCCAGTTCCTTCATTTAAAACAAACCTTTAATATAATTTACAATATCATGCGAAAACACAAAATATTTACAAAAATAATACATTACGGGAATTGTGAAAATAAAACTGTCGGATCTGTCCAAAAATCCGCCGTGTCCCGGCAGAGAATTTCCGGAATCTTTTACACCTGCATCACGTTTAATTAAAGATTCGCACAAATCGCCTATCTGCGCAAATACAGTACAAATTAAGCCGACAAGTACAGGGATGTACCAGGAAATTTCCACAAAGAAATAATTAATGAATACACCAATAATACATGAGCCGATGACAGCAGAAACCGCCCCTCCGATTGAACCTTCAATTGTTTTATTAGGGCTTATTACAGGAGCAAGTTTATGTCTGCCAAACTTTGTGCCGGCATAATAACATCCGATATCCGTCAGCAGTATTGAAGTAAACATCATAACAACAAACCCCAGACCGTCGTGATATACAGGAGAACTTATATCCCTCAGCAGCTGTAAATGCAGAGGGAAATACCCGCAATACACAAATCCGAGTATTGTTGTTGCAACATTTGCAATATAAGGTTGACGTCCTCTGAATAAAACCCACATAAAAGCGGCAAAAGTACACAATATCAAAGCAAGAGCGACATACTGTGTTCTGTCAAAAAAAGTTATTATCGCAAGCAAAGCTTCAGACGCAAGAATAATTTTCAGACTCGGATAAAAACCTTTATGCTCCAGAATTTTTACGTATTCTTTCGAGGCAAAATAAATTACAAAAGCAAGCAAAATTAACAGAGCAACCCCGCCGAGCATAATACAGCCCATGGCAATCGTCCCCATAATAAAGCCTGTAAGCATTCTTGTCGCATTTTTATTCAAGCCTTTGGTTTCTTCCATTATACGGTCATAACCTCTTTTTCTTTGTCCGATACAGCTTTATCGATAATACCTGTGTATTTATCAGTTAATTTCTGAATTTTATCCTGATTATCTTTTACAGTATCCTCAGGAAGGTTTTCACTCTTTTCAATTTTTTTCAAATCATCTGCCATATCACGGCGGATATTTCTTACTGCAACTTTTGTTTCCTCTCCAATTTTTTTCACCTCTTTTGCAGTTTCACGTCTTCTTTCTTCGGTTAAAGGCGGAAAAGCAAGTCTGATACAAATACCGTCACTGTTTGGTGTAATACCGATTTCAGCTTTAATAATTGCTTTTTCAATTTCTTTCAAAATTGATTTATCATACGGTGTAATAACAAGAGTTGTACCATCCTGCACAGTAACCTGTGACATTTGTCTTAAAGGAGTCGGAGCTCCGTAATAATCAACCAATACTTTATCTAAAATCATAGGATTAGCTCTGCCGGAACGAATTGACCCAAATTCTCTGTGAAGCTGGGCAATAGCTTTTTCCATTTTTTCCTCACCTGATAAAAATAATTCATCTAATGATTCAGACATTTTTTTCTCCTTTTATTAACTTATATATGTTCCTATATCTTTACCTTTTAAAATATCAACAATAGCATCCTTTGCATCAAAATCGAATACGACAATCGGGATATTATTTTGCTTACAAAGTGCGCATGCAGATGTATCCATTACTTTTAACCCTTTAACAATTATATCATCATAAGTAATCGTATCTAATTTCTTAGCTTCCGGATTAGTTTTCGGGTCATCAGTGTAAACTCCGTCAACTCCGTTTTTAGCCATAAGCATAGCTTCTGCGTTAATTTCAGAGGCTCTCAAAGCCGCTGCCGTATCTGTTGTAAAAAATGGATTTCCCGTACCTGCTGCAAAAATAACAACCCTGCCTTTTTCAAGGTGTCTGATTGCCCTGTATCTTATATAAGGTTCTGCGACCTGATTAATTGTTATAGCACTTTGAACCCTGCATGGAATATTCATCTGATTTAATGCGCTTTGTAAGGCAATTGCATTCATAACCGTTGCAAGCATTCCTACATAATCCCCGGATGCCTGATCCATTCCGAGTTTTGCACTGTTTCTCATCCCTCTGAATATATTTCCGCCTCCGACAACTACTGCGATTTCCGCCCCGAGTTCACGGGCCTTTTGAATTTCTTCTGCAATCATTTTAACGGGTTTTTGATCAATCCCGAACTGCTGGTCGCCCAGCAATGCCTCTCCGCTTATTTTCAGTAATATTCTCTTATATCTCATGCCTTAGGATACCTCTTTTTCCTTATACTAGCGTAAAACAAGTCCATTGTAAAGAGATTAAATACAGGACTTATATCGCAGTTTACACCAGAAATAACTAAAATCGTCACCCTGAACTGGTTTCAGGGTCTGATAAAGATAAGATTCCGAAACAAGTTCGGAATGACATTATGACTATGTTTTCGAGAATGTCCGGTGTAAACTGCAATATAAGTCCTGTAATTACAGAATTTTAAAAGCTTATGTTAAGTATTGTAAACTATTTAAATAACCCAAAATCAGCGCTGCATCAAGGTTTTAAAAATTTATATATATTTTTTAGATAAAAAATAGCACTTTTTTCAATCAAATTGTTTTTATTTATATATAAGCGGACTATTTAAAATAAAAAAAGGAGAATATATGGCACGAGTATTAATTTCTATGCCCGAAGAGTTTCTACACAGGATTGATCAGGTAGCAGACGGAGAAAACCGCTCCCGAAGCGAGTTAATTCGGGAAGCTCTGCGAACCTACATTTACAAACAAAAAGTTCGCGAGTCAACAACATCGGCAAAAAATGCCGAACTTTTGGAATCACTTTTAGAATAAAAAAACCGCCAAGGCGGTTTTTTTTATTACTACCACGAACCACCATTCCACTTCTTTTTAACTTCTTCATAAGGCAGGTGTAAGTAATCCATATTATGATGTCTTAATATCCAGAATCCGCAGGAGGTACCGGGAGTCCAGCTTGTATCCGTACCACTTACATCGCAATATTGCGGAACATCAGTCCATAAACGCTGGTAATAAGCGGGTTTTAAGCGTTCCTTTTTATTTACATCGAATGAAATCATAAAAACATCTTTACAAGAGTATTAGGCCCCTTTTTCCCGTTTAGGTCAACAAGAAAATCAGCATATTGGTCACCTAATGAAATACATTCTCCGGAAGGTAAACTAATTATAGGCAAACCAAAGCCATGATTATTAAAATCTCCCTTAGACAAAGTATATAATTTTGATGCCATACAAGTTTTATCATAACCATCAAAAGTGAAGTAAGATTTATTTATTTTAATATATGGTTTTATCATATTTTCGTAAACAGCCATACCATCTGACTTGCTCGGGTCAGTTCCTCCATCTTGTTCATTTTTTGTAAATGTCACACCAGCCCAATTTTCATAAGTACCTTTATCATTTTGAGCCATACGATAGGCATTTTCAAGCAAAGAGTACACCCTAAGATAAGAAGTTGTCCATTGCTTTTCCTGATACTTAGCAACAAGAACAGGTAAAGTCATAGCAGCAACCACACCGATAATTCCGAGGGTGATTAAAACCTCAGACAAAGTAAACGCAGCCCGACGATGGCCGTTCGGCAGGGCTACGCGCGTAGCGCCCTCAGACAAAGTGAACGCAGATTTTTCTTAAGTGAAGAAGTGAATAAGTCAATAGGTGAATAAGTTCTTTTCGGGAAGTTGATATCGTTCCCTCTCCCCGACGAATTGACATTCGCGCGTGAGAGAACTCTTATATGCTTCCCTCTCCCCCTGCGGGAGAGGGTTAGGGTGAGGGGTGATTGTTTGAAACCCATCCTTACCTTCCCTATAAAGGGAAGGAATTTATTATTACGTGAGCTCTGCTCACCGATAACAGCATATCTTCTTACCTTCCTATCCTCCAATCTTCCATTATTAAGAAGATTCTGAACCAAGTTCAGAATGACGTAACTG
>CALVEX010000119.1 GCA_944326655.1 Candidatus Gastranaerophilales bacterium
AAGAAGGTAGGAGGGTATGCTGGTATCGGCGCGCAGGGCCCGCAATATACTTGTCATTGCGAGGGAGGGAAACGACCGTCGCAATCGCATAACATAATCGACCCTCACCTCTGCCCCTCTCCTTGAAAAGGAGAGGGGGTATATAAGCTGTAGGTTGGGGTTTCTACCCCAACAAGAGTTTAAAGGACGGGAGATTGTAGATTTAAACTTGTCATCTTTTCTCACCCACCCCTTCACTTCCCCCTGTCTTACCCGCTTTGCGATAAACGGGCACGGCTTCGCCTTCACCCTCTGCAAAGCGGGCGTTCCCCTCAAGGGAGGGGACATGGAACGTCCTTCCTCATCAATACGAAAGGGTTAGTTTAACTCTTGCAGCGTCACGCTGCCGATAAGAACTTATCGTCTGAAACAATACGAACCTCACCCCTGCCCTCTCCTTGAAAAGGAGAGGGGAAAAATAAAGCCTGCCCAGAATAGGGAATTGAACTTTTGAAATTTTAGTTATTATTTTATAATATCTTCCAGTGCATTTATCATACAGGATTTAAAGCGGTTGCATTCTTCTTTGTTTTTTGCCTCAAACCTTAATGTAAACACAGGTTCTGTATTACTCTGCCTTATAAGCGCAAAGCCTCCGTCAAATACAATTCTCATGCCGTCAAGTGTTATAATATCTTTTATATCAGAGCCGAACATATTTTTATTGGTTTCTACGCAATTTTTGAATTTTTCCAGAACTTCTTTTTTCTTTTCATTTGGGCATGGAAAGCGAACTTCCTCGGATGAGCAGACATTATCAAAAGGTTTTAGCATGTCTGATATTTTAAAATCAGGATTTATTTTTTTATGTTTTGCGATAATCTCAATAATCCTGCAGCCGGCATAAACAGCATCATCAAAACCGTAATACCTGTCTTTAAAGAATGTATGGCCGCTCATTTCTCCTGCAAGTATTGCACCGGTTTCCTTCATTTTATCTTTTATGTACCCGTGGCCGGTTTTGCACATTACTGCATTTCCGCCAAGCTTGTTTATGCCGTCATACAGAACCTGAGAACATTTTACCTCGCTCACTATTGTCGGACAAATGCCTTTTGTCTTGCATTCATCAATCAAATCCTGTGCATAAATGAATAGAAGCTTATCCCCCGTTAAAAATTTGCCATTTTCATCCACAACACCGATTCTGTCACTGTCTCCGTCGTAAGCAATCCCAATATCAGCTTTATTTTCAACAACAACTTCTTTTAAAGTATCCAGAGTTTTTTCGACGCTGGGGTTAGGGTGATGATTAGGGAAAGTCCCGTCGGGTTCCGAAAACAATTCTATAACATCGCATCCGAGTTCTCTGTAGAGCTCCGGTCCAACAACCCCTCCGGTTGCATTTGCGCTGTCAACAACAACTTTTATTCCGGTTCCTATTTTGCCGAATTTTTGTTTCATTTCGTTTATATAGTCCGGAATGATGTTGTATTCTTTAACTTTACCGGAGCTGCTGAATTGAGGGTCGGCTTTTAATATATCAACAATATCAATTTGTTTGAATATTTTAAATGTCTCGTCTTTAACTTCTGCAATTTGTTTTTCTGTAAGTGTGCGTTTGTTAAAAGTCATTTTCAAACCGTTGTATTCTTTGGGATTATGGCTTGCTGTTATTATTGCGGCTGCAATAACATCCTGCCCGTCCGTAATATTTTTGGGTAAGCCGGCGGCTTCACTGTAATATCCGATAGGCGTCGGTGCAAGCCCTAAGGTTACAACATTTGCACCTGTTGAGGTTATCCCTTTTTCCAGAGCTTTTTCAAGAGCCGGAGAATGTAATCTTGCATCACGGGTGATTGTAATCCACATATCAGTCTCTTTTTTCACTGACTGTTTTTTTAGCCATTCCACAAAGCCTCTTCCCGTGTTATAAAATAATTCTTCTGTTATATCATCACCGTAAATTCCGCGAATATCGTTTTTACCGAATGCATGTTCATATTTTTTCATATTGAGTCTCCCCTTATTTATTATTGTATAATTATATCATGAAAAATTTTCTTGATAATCTTTTAAGCAGTGAAAAATTGGCCGGTTGGGTTTTTATTTTACCTGCCCTTGCCGGTACTTTAATATTTATAGTTATCCCTGTTATATGCTCATTTGGATTAAGCTTTACAAAATGGGATCTGCTAAATCCGATAAAATTTGTAGGATTTGACAATTATAGACTTTTATTTGCAGAACCTTTATTTTATAAAATCTTGATAAATACCGCAGTTTTTGCGGTTTCAACATCTGTATTCGGAGTTATTATTCCTCTTGTACTCGCATGTATTTTAAATTCTAAAATACGCGGATCCGAATTTTATAAGACGGCATATTTTTTGCCGTTTATAACTCCAATGATAGTAATCGGTGTTGTCTGGGAATGGATTTTCGACCCGAATATAGGTATTTTAAATCACCTTTTACATCTTCACATTAACTGGCTTTACGATACTCACTTTGCGATGCCGGCGTTAATAATTGTTTCCGTATGGAAACTTATCGGATATAATATGGTAATATTTTTAAGTTCACTGAGTTCAATTTCACAAAGCATGTTTGAGGCTGCAAAAATTGATGGTGCAGGCCCTGTTCAAACATTTATTAATGTTACGGTTCCGCTTTTATCTCCAAGTATATTCTTTGTTGTAATAATTACAGCAATAAGTTCATTCCAAATTTTTGATTTAATTTATCTTATGACACAGGGCGGACCTTTGGACAGTACAAATGTTCTTGTATATTCAATATATAAAAATGCTTTTGAATATTTTAACGTAGGCAAAGCTTCTGCTATTGCCTACGTTTTGTTTATAATAATCCTTGTATTAACGCTTATTCAGTGGACATTGCGAAAAAAACTTGTTTATAATGAAAATTAAACTATAGTATCTGTTGTATAGTTTTTCATTATATCTTTTGCAGTGATATATTCTTTAGCTTCGCCG
>CALVEX010000120.1 GCA_944326655.1 Candidatus Gastranaerophilales bacterium
GCAGAAAGAAATAATAAAGTTGTGCCGTTAAGGCTTGTGTAATTTTTATTTGCTATTTACAGAATACAAAAACAAACTATTTAATTGATTTTTAAATAGTTTTATTATTTTTGACTGATTACACAAATTAGCCGATTACACAAATATTACACAAAAAAATAAAAATCGCGCCCTGAGGGATTCGAACCCCCGACCTCTTGGTTCGTAGCCAAACGCTCTATCCAACTGGGCTAAGGGCGCATATATAATTTATTCAATTTTCAAATTTTCAATTACCCGACCTTTTGGTTCGTAGCCAAACGCTCTATCCAGCTGAGCTACGGGCGCTTATTATATTTTAGGGCCGCTAAATATATAAAAAATATTTGTTATCAGCAAGTTTTATGTTAACAAAAAAAGATTTTTTTTCAAGTTTTTTGTAAAGATTTAAAAAACGGCGATAAAATTAATGTTTTTAAAATAACATATGTTATTCTCATTTAGAGAGGTATAAGATATGCAACAATTAACACAGAGAGAAAAAACAATTCTTAAACTTATTACACAGGGTTACGGCTATACACAAATCAGCAAAATTATTTTTGTCAGTACCCACACGGTTAAAGCACACATCAGTGCAATTATCAGAAAACTTGAAGCAAAAAACAGGGCAAATGCAATATATATAGCAGTTGTCAGTCATCTGCTCGATGAATAAATCGTTACAATTTGATAGCTTAACTTACTCGTTATATAATAATGAGTGAGATTAGATTTATGAAAAAATTTTTTATTTTATTATCAATATTTGTAATTGTTTTATTTACATTTGTCCAAAAAGCCTGTTCAGAGGAATTGTATAAATTTAATGACGCAAATTTTGATACATCAAATTCAATAATAGTTCTTTCAGGGCAGGATACAGACTCCGGGAATGTTATGCCGGAGATTAAACTTGTTAAAATGCAAAATCCTTCAAGGGTTTATTTTGACATAAATTCATCAATAATTACTTTCCCGAAACAGGACTGGGTATTTAAAACAGGGCCTATTAAAGAAGTCAAAATCAACCAGTTTTCAACATCTCCGAATGTTGTCAGAGTAGTAATGTATTATGATAACGGATTTAACCCTGATGACATAAAAATCTTAAGACTCAAAAATAATATAATAATCAAATTAAAAAATAACGAAATGTGTGATAATGAATACTTTCATAATACATTCAGAGACGAACATTCATCCTCAAGCGATTTTTACGAGTATATGACAATCGTGATGCCTGTTGAACAGTCCGATGACACTATTGTCGGACAAATTCAGGATGCATTTAACGAGCAGACCGAACAATTGTTTGAAAAAAAAGAACTTAAATTAAATACAAAATATTACCTCAATAACATAACCCCGAAACAAAATTCTGTATTATTGAACGGTTTTGGCTCAATAACACTGGAAAGACCTATGATTTTGCATAATCCGACAAGAATTATTTATGACCTTCCGAATACTCTTGTTGATATGAAAATCAGGAATAAAGAATACAGGATAAGTGAAACAGAAACAGTTAAAGTGGGGCAATTCTCGGTAAATAAAGCTCGTATTGTCATAACAACGGATGCTGTAAAAGACTATATCCCGATATATTCCAGTGACAACCAATCTCTCATCATAGCAAATTATCAAAAGATTAATAATTCAACATTATACAATACCTCAAGCAATGCAATAGCATATAATAAAGAAAAAATTGATTCATTGACGGAATCAATGATTTTAAAGTTTGATACACCCATTGTACACGGCCTTGACAGATATAATGATAAAATTATTCTCTATCTTTATAATGTTTCAAAATATAATGACGTAAATTTTAAAGAGGCTTATAAAAACACTATATTTGAAGGCGCGGTTATAGATTTAATGCCTAAAATCGGGTTAAAGCTGACAATTCCGATACAACAGGATGCTATTGTAAGTACTTATCTCGGGGCCGACGGAAGAAGTTTAAAAATAAAAATTAAAGAATCTAAAAAGAAAGTTGACAATCCGGTACAGTCAATTATTCTAAACCCCGTTGTTCCTACGGATAACTCAGGGACAAAAAAAGTTGTAATTGATGCGGGACACGGCGGTAAAGATGTTGGCGCAATAGGCGGTGGTATTAACGAAAAAAACATTACACTTGATGTTGCAAAACATGTTGAAAAACTTCTAGAACAAAAGGGGTACAAAGTAGTAATGACAAGAGACGACGATACCTATGTCTCGCTTCAGGACAGGGTTTCTATAAGTGAAAATGCAAATCCGGATATCTTTGTAAGTATCCATGTAAATTCAAGTGTAAGACCTGAAATTACAGGTGTTGAAACACACTATTACCATCAGGAAAGTATAGCGCTTGCCCAAACAGTTCATTCTTCTCTTGCAAGTGCCGTGCAATCTCCAAACCGCGGGTTGTTTAAATCAAAATTTTATGTTATAAATCATACAACATCACCTGCAATTTTAGTCGAAATAGGCTTTATTTCTAACAGCAGCGAGAGAGCACAACTGGTTGGAGAAAAACGCAAGCAGGCAACAGCAAAAGCAATAGCAGACGGAGTACAGAATTATTTTAAACAGTATAAATAATGATAAAAGACCAATAGCATTTTTCGACTCCGGTGTAGGCGGACTTACTGTTTTTGAGAAAGTAAAAAAGCTTATGCCTGATGAGAATTATCTTTATTTCGGCGACACAAAAAATATGCCGTATGGAGAAAAAACAGAAGCACAGCTTATAGAATTCGCCGATAAAATCTTTAAATTTTTCGAAAGGATGGAGGCAAACGCTGTTGTAATGGCTTGCAACACAACTTCTGCGGTGACTTATGAAAAATTAAAGGACAATTATAACTTCAAAATTTATCCGATAATCCAATCGGTATGCTCAACCCTTGCTTCACTTGACGGTGTAACAAAACTCGGAATAATTGCGACTCCTGCCACAATAAATTCCCACAGTTATTCAAAAGAAATTGCAAAATACAACAAAGATATGCAGGTTTTTGAACTCGCAGCCCCATACTGGGTAAGGATTGTAGAAGAACACAGAATTAACCGACCGCAGAGTATTATGCAGGTTGAAGAAATTCTTGATATTATGAAGGGTTTTGAACCGGAAAAAATCGTACTTGCATGTACACATTACCCATATCTGATGAGTATCCTGAAAAAATTTATGCCTGAGGATATTTTTATTGACCCGGCAGTATATTTTGCTCAAAATATAAAAGACAATTTGACAAAGTCTTGTTTGCTCAATAATAAATTTGAATATGAAAAATTCTACGTAAGCTCCGACCCTGAGAACTTTAAAACTGCATCGGAAATGTTCTACAAACTCAATGCTCTTCCCGAAATTATAAATCTTTAACCATGCTTAAACAAGTTTGATAGTCCGGAACTTTAATAATTTTATGACTAATCTTATCAGGAGTAACATTTAATACAGTCTTATTTTCACCCACTGCAAAAACTTTTATTTCGCGTTTAATACATTCAAAAACAGGAGCAGAACCCAACGAATCATAAGGCATTACAAGATAATCCAGATTATCGATATTTATCCCCCCGTTTTTGACAATCAAAGGAGCATTGTTCAATCCGATAAGAATACAGGGCAAAAATGTCGGAGTAATATACTCGGATGCAGCCCTGCCGTCAACTAAATCAGGATATATTTGATAATCCTTAAATGCCGGAGAATGCGCACACGGAACCATCAGTTTTTTTGAAATATAATGCGATAAAATTGCCTCAACCCCGCCCACCGGATCTGTCCCGATACCGTTTGCATAATCAGGATTATCCTCCTGAGGGTCTTCAAATAAACATACAATTGCGATCGCATTACAACCGTTTTTTAAAAGTTTTTCACTTGCAGCCTTTAATGTTTCAACATTTTTGACAACTCCGGTTGAAATCCCGCTGTTCTCAATCTTAAATTCAACCCCAACCTCGCTATCTGTTAATTCATATGCAGAAATATCTATTCCATAAACCGTTTTTACTGCATTAATCGTATTTATGTGTACATTCAAAACATCTTCAGGAATTGCTTTATCAAACACAACACCGATTTTATTATTACAGGACGGCAATAAATTTATATTTCCTTTAAAAAATTCATCCAGAGAATATCCTTCAACATACAGCATATTATCTGTAATTCCGGAAAAACAGCCGGCATTAACAACATTAGGGTTTACAATAAGTTTTGAAATTTTCGCGAATTTCTTAGCATAACAGCTTGCATCTCCGGCATAACCGCCTACTGAAGCCCCGACCCCCGTCGGAACAATAAAAGCGCCTAATTTTTCACCATTCATTAACATATAAATATATATACAACAAAAAAAGCAGTATCAAAACTGCTTTTTGTTGTTTTAGATAATTTAATACTATTGTGAAACGCCGCCGTATGAAAAATCATTTTTGACATTTGTTTGTAATAATTTAGTCCATGTGCTTTCATATGTGCTAATTTCATTTAACTGAGTTTCAAGATTGTTTTTCTCAAGCTCCAATTCCTGCTCCCAGGAATTTATATTAGCCAGTTCCAATTCATGTTCATTTTGTAGTTGTGTTGTCAACTGATCATAAGTATCAGGATCAGCTTCATAATAACTATAATAAATTTCATTCAACTCATTGTTATATTTAGCCTGATTTTCAGCGGTTTGTTTTGACGCATTGAGCATGTTCATCATTACCGTGGATAATTTATCATTAATCATTGATTTTTGTTTTGTGTAAAGTAACAATGTTTCATGTAAATTTGAAATAGCCATATGCCTCGCCTCTCTTCTTTTTAGTTCTCTTATATATATAAACGATTTTATGAAGTTTCAATTTCAGCTGATGACCATTTTGTTACATTTGTTAACATAATAAATATTATTAGAAGTTAATAAGTCTCTAAGTCTCTAAGACGCTAAGTTCGTTTCGGCAGCGTTTCGCTGCAAAAAATAAACTTTCCCCTCCCTTGAGGGCATTGTTAACATTTCATTGGTTGAAATTTTAAAATTATTGTCCTCCCCTTGAGACTCTGCCGAACAAACGATTGAGTATCGTTTGTGAGAGGGAGACGAAATCTGCGCAAGCAGGCAGAAGGTGAAAGCGGAGCGTACCTGTTTAATGAGGGCACAGCAAGAAGATTT
>CALVEX010000121.1 GCA_944326655.1 Candidatus Gastranaerophilales bacterium
GCTTTAAACAAATAAAAAAAGAGGAACATAAGTTCCTCTTTTTATTTGTCGGAGATGGGACTTGAACCCACACAGATTTCTCCATACGCACCTGAAACGTACGTGTCTACCATTCCACCACTCCGACATGATTAAATTTTCAGTAACCTTAAAATAACACAAAAAATCCAATCTGTCCATATCAGAAAGCGGGAACTTATATCGCAGTTTACACCAGACATTCTCGGAAATACAGTTATAATGTCATTCCGAACTTGTTTCAGAATCTCATCGTTATCAGACCCTGAAACCAGTTCAGAGCCTGCCCTGAATTTATTTCAGGGGTGACGATTTTAGTTATTTCTGGTGAAAACTGCGATATAAATACCAGAAAGCGATATATCTTAAATTAAATATATTTATCAGAAAGGCCAGTAGGACCTATTTTATTTTTTTGAAAAATTCATCAGAAATTAACTGAGAATATTTATTTTTTTCATTCGCCGAAATTAAAAGCCGCGGTTCTCCCTCTTTTGTCTGCGCAACAGAGATAATCCCGCCGACATCACCTATCGGGAGTTTTTTTACTTTAGCTTCAAATTTCACAAACGGAACCTCTTTCCCGTATGAATTCATTGTTCCATGCTTTGTGACCTTAAGCTCATCCACCGATATTGCCTGATATTTAACCTTACTGATAGCTTTTCTTAACTTCTCTTCAACATCATCAGATTTTATATCTTCAGCAGTCAATATAGCTTTATCTCCCGATTCTACGACAAACATCTTTTGTCCAGAAGCTTTATGCTCCGCAACCACTGCATTATAACCCATTATGCCAGCAGCTTTTTCTATTTCAAATTCATCGTTAATCTTTGAAAAATCACCGACTTTTTGAGCTCTTTCAAGAACAGTTTCATGGGAAGGATTTATATAATTATGAAATAATCCCAAAACAAGTTCCTTCCCGCCCAGCGATAAAAATCCGATAAAAGCAAGGGTAAGAATTATTGCACGAAAAATATTTTTTAATAAACCCATATTGAAATCCTTGTCATGTTATACTATTATTATAACTATGAAAAAACCGGAAATCAATTATATCAATACTGCTGACATAAAAGTAGAAGATTTAACTCCTGCAATGCAGGAATATTTAAAAATTAAACACCAGCACCCGGACAAAATTCTGCTATACAGGCTGGGTGATTTTTATGAAACATTTTTTGAAGACGCCGTTACGATGTCAAAAGAGCTGGAACTTACTCTTACCGGAAGAGAACAGGGAAAATTCGGACGAATTCCGCTTGCAGGAATTCCGGCCAAGGCCGTAAATACTTATTTGGAAAAGCTTGTTCAAAAAAACTACAAAGTTATTATATGCGACCAGCTTGAGGATCCAAAATTTGCTAAAGGCATTGTCAAACGCGGAGTTACAAGAATTATTACATCAGGAACAATAACTGAAAGCGACTTTTTAAAACAAAATTCCAACAATTACATCTGTGCGCTTTTTAAGGATGAAAAAAGCGATTTATACGGTTTTTCATACGCCGATATTTCAACGGGCGAATTCAAAGTTACACAGGCGCCTCTTAATCTTATTACCGATGAACTTGCAAGGGTTGCACCAACAGAAGTTTTAGGGCCGTCAATAAGAGAGAAAATCATGCCGTTTCAGATAGTGCCGGATGAAAAAATAAACCTGCCTGAAAAAATTACAAAAGTTTATAACTGCTCAAAAATTCCGGCCTCGGTTTTTGAAGAAAACTTTGCTGTTAATAATTTGAAAGCCGTATTCAAAACAGAAAGCCTAGAAGCTTTTGGCTACAATCAGTACAAACTTGGGTTCAGAGCTGCGGGTGCCCTGCTTGCTTATGTTTGGGAAAATATGATGGAAAATGTCCCGAAATTTGAAAGAATTGAACCTTATGAACTTTCCGAATTTATGATTTTGGACGGCAGCACAAGAAGAAATCTTGAATTAACTGAAACTTTAAGAGATAAAAACAAATTCGGATCGCTTTTATGGGCTGTTGACAAAACAAAAACAAACATGGGCGCAAGACTTTTGAAAAACTGGATATGCCAGCCGTTGAAAAAGGCAGAAGATATCATTAAACGCCAGAATTGTATATCCGAACTTGTTGAGAAAAATTATGAAAGAATTAATCTCGGAAATCTTCTGGAAAAAATATATGATATACAAAGGCTTGCGACAAGAATGTCTAACAGTTCCGCAAACCCGAGAGATTTTTTGAGTTTGAAAACATCACTGGCTATGCTGCCGGAACTTTTACAGGCAGCATCTACTCTTAATAATAACCCGCTTGCCGGGATTGAAAAATATAAAGATGAAATTGTTGAATATACAAAACTTATTGACAGAACTATATCTGATGATGCTCCTGTTTTAATAAAAGACGGCGGAATACTTAAAAACGGAGTTTCGGGCGAACTAGATTATTTCCGTGAACTTTTGACAGGCGGGGAAAACTGGCTGAAAAATTTCGAAGAACAGGAAAAAGAAAGAACCGGAATTAAATCCCTTAAAGTCGGATTTAACAAGGTTTTTGGCTATTTTATTGAGATTTCGAATTCTTATCTTAATCTTATTCCGGAGGGCTACATAAGAAAACAAACGCTTACTAACGGAGAAAGGTTTATTACGGAAGAATTAAAAAAACATGAAGATGACGTACTTTCCGCAAAATTCAAATCAACCGAGCTGGAATACAAACTTTTCTGTGATTTTCGGGAATATTCCAAAGAATTTGTTTCAAAAATAAGAGAAATTGCACAATGCATTTCTCTATGTGATGTTTATACAGGTCTTGCGCAAGCCGCTGTTGAAAACAACTACTGCAAGCCCGTTATAGATGAATCAGACGACTTCATTATCAAAAACGGCCGTCATCCTGTCTTGGAAAAAATTCTGCCGCTTGGAGAATATGTCCCGAACGACCTGGAATTAAAATGTAATTCATCAGATGTCACACAGTTTATGATTTTAACAGGCCCTAACATGGCCGGTAAATCTACATATATGCGGCAAAATGCCCTAATTGCAATACTTGCGCAGATAGGTTCCTGGGTTCCTGCTGACTTTGCAAAAATAGGGGTAATTGACAAAATATTTACAAGGGTCGGAGCATGTGATGATTTAACTCTCGGGCAGTCTACATTTATGGTGGAAATGGTTGAAACAGCCTGTATTTTAAACTCGGCAACCGACAGAAGTTTTATATTGCTTGATGAAATCGGGAGAGGCACAAGTACTTACGATGGTGTTGCAATAGCCTGGGCTGTTGCAGAATATATTGCTACAAAAATTAAAGCCAGATGTATATTTGCAACTCACTATCACGAACTGAACGTAATGACAAACACTTACCCGCAAATTAAAAACTACAGAATTACAATATCCGAAGAAAACGGAGAAATTGAATTTTTACGAAAAATTGTTCAGGGAGGAGCAAGCAAAAGTTACGGTATTCAGGTTGCAAAAATGGCAGGACTTCCAAACGCAGTTATAAAACGTTCGGAAGATTTGATGACAAGAATGCAAAAGGATTATTCAAACAATCTTGCAACACGCAAACGCTCAAATGATGTTCCGACTGTAGAAGTTCCGCAGCTTAATTTGTTTAATTAAGTTAATCATCATTTTTGGGAAAATTTTTAAAATCTTTTTGTTTCTTCTTGTATTTATTTGTCTTCTCAACAGACGGCTCGTCCGACATTGTAACAGCGTCGACAGGTCTGTTGAGAGCTGAAACCGTTTTTAGCAAAGCTTTTAATATATCTTTCATATTTAAAATATTTCATCAAAACCAACATTTGTTTTTATAATAATGAAATATTTATATAAGTCAAATTAATTTATTATAATGCTCCGCATAAAAATCGCCAAACCTGTCCTGTAGTATCGCTTGACGGCATTTTTGGGAAAATTCCACAAGGAATTGAATATTATGAATAGATAAAAGTGTAGCAGCAGTAGCCTCACCGCAGCGCCATAGATGTCTTATATAAGCCCGCGAATGATTTTTGCAGGCATAACAATTACAGCCTTCAACAAGAGGACGCGCATCATCGTAATACTGTTTTGTTTTAATATTTGACTTTCCTTCCCAAGTAAAAAATGAGCCATGCCGTGCATTTCGAGTCGGAAGAACACAGTCAAACATATCAATTCCGCGTTTAATTCCGTCAAGCAAATCCTCCGGAGTTCCAACCCCCATAAGATAACGAGGTTTGTATTTCGGTAAAAGCGGTGCTGTAAATTCAGTAAAATGATTCATTATATCTTTAGTTTCTCCGACGCTGAGCCCGCCGATAGCATACCCTGCGGCATCGTAAGATGAAATAACCTGAGCGCTTTCACGTCTTAAATCATCATAAAAAGCTCCCTGAACAATAGGAAATAATGCTTGATGCGGGTTTGTTTTTGCCTTAAAGCATCTTTCAAGCCAGCGGTGAGTACGCTCCATTGCCTTTTTTGCGGTATCATAGTCACAAGGATAGGGTGCACACTGGTCAAAGGCCATAATTATATCAGCACCTATATCCTGCTGAATTTCCATTGAAATTTCGGGATTTATAAAATGTTTTTTACCATCTTTGGGATCGCGAAATTCCACACCATCCTCTGTAATTTTATTCAGATGGCTTAATGAAAATACCTGAAACCCGCCTGAATCCGTCAGAACAGGTTTATGCCAATTCATCCAGCCGTGTATTCCGCCAAACTGTTTTATAAGCTTTGTTCCGGCTCTCAAATACAAGTGATAAGAGTTTGCTAAAATAATCTGCGCGCCTGTATCCACAATCTGATCACAGGTTAGAGTTTTTACCGCAGAATTAGTTCCGACAGGCATAAAAATCGGAGTTTTTATTATTCCGTGCGGAGTTGTAAAAATTCCGGCTCTTGCGCCTGTTTGCTTGCATTCATGAACTAATTCATAACTAAAATTCCCGAAGGAGTTGTCGCGCATTACTCGTCAATACCTTCCGTAACCAATTCCATCATGTTTTTATAATCAGGACAAAGTTCTTCGGGCTTAAAGTATATATTAATTTCTCTTTCTGCACTTTCAATACTGTCAGAACCGTGAATTGTATTATATTCTTTAAGCTGGGCATAATCTGCTCTTATTGAGCCTACATCAGCTTCGCAAGGATCTGTTGCTCCCAAAAGGTGGCGAATTCCCTGAACAGCCTTATAACCTTGAAATACCATAGCCACAATAGGGCCGCTTGTAATATATTTTACAAGATTTGGATAAAAAGGTTTATTAATATGTTCTGCATAATGCTTTGCAGCAATTTCTTCATTTACCTGAAGCATTTTCATACCTATAAGTTTGTATCCTTTTTTTTCAAAACGACTGATAATTTCGCCAATACAGCCTCTCTTAACTCCGTCCGGCTTAATAGCCACAAATGTTCTTTCTTCTGTATGCATGTTTCCTCCATTCAAGGTTATTGTAACATAAAAATAAGTAAAAATCTTTTCTTGCAGCTTCATTCATTATAAATTCCGACCGGCATTGTCATCCGGAATGTCAGATTGACCACAATATTTCAGGCGCCGGCAGAGATGCTGAAATAAATTCAGCATGACGGAAATTTAAGCTGGAAAATACCACAATATCGTCATCCTGAACTTGGTTCCAGGATCTTGTGAATGCTGAAATAAGTTCTACAGACGGGAATTTAAGTTGAGAAATACTACAATATCGTCATCCTGAACTTGGTTCAGGATCTTGCTGGATACTGAAATAAATTCTGCACGATGAACATTATATAACTATTTAGCAGCTTCCATCTTCTTTATGCTTCTTAAAAGCATAAATGTCATAATAATACATAAAATCACAGCCGCAGACGCAAGTCCGTACCAAAAACCTTTTAAATCCAAATGCAAACGGAAAGCAAGAGTGTATCCGACAGGGATTGAAATCAGCCAGTATGCGACAAAATTTGAAAGCAGAACAATTCCCGTTCTTTTCATACCCTTGAATATTCCTGCAAGCGATACCTGCAAGCCGTCAAATACCTGAAATACGGATAAAATATATAAAATCGGAACCGAAATTTTAATAAGATTTGCATCCTGCGTAAACAATCCGACAAGAAAATGCGGGAATGACGAAAATACCAGAGCACTCAGCAACATAAACCCTACGCATATTACAATCCCGACAAAAGAATATCGCTTTAAATCTTTTATATTTCCGGCGCCGTTAGCAAACCCAACTTTAACGGCAATTGCGTTTGATACGGCAAAAGGCACCATAAATGATATTGTTGTTAATGTACAGACTAAATTTTGTGCAGCAGCATAAACTCCGGCAACTCTGCCCATAAGAATTGCAATACTGTTGAATGCCACAAATTCAACCATTACAGCACATGATATCGGAATACCTATTTTTATTAAGCTTTTATAGTATTCAAAATCTTTATAATCTTTAAAATTCATCAATTTAAAACAATAAATAAGCAGGGCAAATCCCATAAAATATCTGATTATAAAACTTGCAACAGCCAAGCCCACAACACCCATTGAAGGAATAGGCCCGAAGCCGAAAACCATTGCAAAACATAGTGCAATATTTAAAAATACCGCAATTGCCGTAATCAAATTCGGGACAACCACAATTTCAAAGGCCTGCAAAAACTCCTTTAAAGCAGAATGCAAATAAGCTCCGAAAGTTGCAAATGCAGTGATAAACATATATTCCTTAATCATCGGAACAAGTTTCGGCTCAAAATGTAAATAATCAATCAATGGAATAAAAGCGAGCACTGCAAGCATAATTATAAATGCCATAAGCATTGCAAACCTTATTGTGGGATAAAAATATTTTTTAGCACTTTTTCTCTCTCCCCTGAAATTAGAAAGAAGCGGAGAAACACTTGAAATAAGGCCTATACCAAATGTCTGAATACAATTGGTAATTGCTGTTGCAATACTTATTGCTGCAAGGGTATCCGTTGAATGATGCCCCGCAACAAAAACATCGCCAGCGCCAATAAGTATAAAGCCAAGGTTACCCATAATTATGGGTAGGGCAATGTTTAACAGTTCTTTAGCGTAATACTTAAACTGATTACTCATACTTCCTGATTATACTACAAAAAAATCAAGCGGAATAATCCAGCTTTTGCCCGACACCTTTATTTTTTAAAGCCTGAGCATGCATTTTTATTCCCTCAGCCTGAGTCTTAACTCTAAAATCCTGATCTGATGGGTCAGAAGGAGCCATAGCAGATCGAATTACAGTATTTGCATCATCAATCGTTTTTTGCGGATTATCAGGATCTAATGACGGCATTTTTATATTTACGTGACCGCCGACGGGAATGCCATCAGCATTTTTTTCAATAACAATACTTCCGGCTAAAGAACCGCCAGCTGTTTTGTGAGCAAGCTCGTGGGCGTATATCTCATCATAATTTTTCCTGATTAAAGCATCTCTTTGCTGTTTTCTCTGTTCTTTTTGTTTTTCAAAAGGATTTGTAAAATTATAGAATAAATTAATTCCTGCCATACACTTAACCCTCACACGTTAACTGCTATTATTGTAGCATATTTTTATGAGGTTTTCAAGCTGTTTGTTAAATATTATTACCAGGGATAATCATCTCTTATTTCCCAACCGTCATATTGAATAAGCGCACCACAATTATATCTTAGGTTTTTATTAACATTTTTATTACAGCCATATTTACTGTAGTTTTTAATTTTATTTCTCTCTGTATCGCTCCCTTCAGTCCATTTAAAGAAATGAAGAGAAGAGGTACGTTTATCAACAACCATAAATATATCACTTCTTGAATAGTCTCTTGATGCTGCCCGATAAATCTCACAATTTTTTTTATTTACATTTGCAACAATGTATAATCCACTAGGAGTATATATCCCGCTGCTGTCAGTTGCCCCATCTGTCATGAAGTACAAAGTCGTCCCGTTGCTTAACAGATAGGAAGGCTTGTCATCAATTTCTTTTTGCACAACTTTAAGGTACGGGATAATGTATTTTTCAGCCATTTTCTTTACATGTTCAGCATCATTAGGATTTGACTGTCCTACATTTTCGACACTGTCGCCATAATCCCAAGTATCCGGCGCTCCGTTTTCAGCAACAGATGTTATTAATTCATTAGATACAATACTATAAGCTTGCTTAACCCTTGTTGCAAAGACTTTTTTCTGGTGTTTTGTAATTAGGGCAGGTAAAGTCATCGCAGCAACAACCCCTATGATGCCGAGAGTGATTAAAACCTCTGCCAAAGTGAATCCTCTATTTTTCATAAATTCCGCCTTTTGTTCTCTTTTAGACTACATACATTTAATATAATACAATATAAGATTACATTTGTGAACAGTAAGACTACAAAAATTTTACAATTAGGAAGAAATATATTTAAATTTCGCAAAGAAAAAAGGCTGTCTCAAAATCAACTAGCCGAAAAACTTGAAATATCAAGAGAACATTTAGCGAAAATAGAAACTGGAAAAAGATGTGTCAGTTTAGGGCTCTTAATAGATATAGCAGAAAAGCTTGATATTCCTGTAAAGGATTTCTTCGATTTCTAAAAAAGCCTGAGGTGAACCTCAGGCTTTTTAATTATTTTTTATCTTTTCCTGTACGCTTATAGAAATCTTCTATAAAACCTGTATTGAAATTTCCACTCATAAATACAGGATCTTCAATGATTTCCTGATGGAAAGGAATAGTTGTCTCTACGCCTGTAATAACATATTCCTTCAATGCTCTGTACATTCTTCTACGGGCTTCGTTTCTTGTTCTTCCCCAGCAGATAAGTTTTCCTATCATTGAATCATAATACGGCGGGATTGAATAGTCCTGATAAGCGTGAGAATCCACCCTTACCCCAAAACCGCCCGGAGTTACATAACCTGTAATAGGTCCCGGATTTGGCATAAAGTCTTTCTCTGGATTTTCTGCATTAATACGGCATTCAATTGCATGCCCGCGTAATACTATTTCATCCTGAGTAAAATCAAGTTTTTCACCGGCCGCAATCATAATCTGTTCTCTTACCAGATCAACGTTAGAAATCATCTCAGTTACACAGTGTTCAACCTGAATTCTGGTATTCATTTCCATAAAATACCATTTACCGTCATGATCAAGTAAAAATTCGCAGGTACCGGCGCTTTCATAATTAATTGCTTTTGCAGCCCTTACAGCAGCCGCACCCATTTCTTTACGTGTAGCTTCATCAATCGCAGGAGAAGGAGCTTCTTCCAATAATTTTTGATGACGTCTTTGAATTGAACAATCTCTTTCTCCAAGATGAACTACATTCCCATACTGATCCGCAAGAATTTGAACTTCAATATGGCGCGGATTTTCCAAATATTTTTCAGCATAAACATCAGGGTTGCCAAAGAAATTTTGAGCCTCAGACTGGCAAAGATTCATATTAGTTTCAACATCATCATCAGAACGGCAAATTCTCATACCTTTTCCGCCGCCGCCAGCTGTAGCCTTTAAAATAATCGGATAACCAACTTTATGTGCAAATTCCTTAACTTCTTCAGGAGTTTTTAAAATTCCGGTTCCCGGAGTAACAGGAACATTATTTTCAATCATTGTTTTACGGGCTGTTGCCTTATCACCCATTTTTCTCATAGCTTCGGCTGTAGGCCCGATAAATTTAATCCCGTGTTTTGCACAAATCTCTGCAAAATCAGCTCTTTCTGACATAAAACCATAACCCGGGTGAATCGCATCTGCACCAGAAACGATGGCGGCCGAAATAATTGCAGGGATACTCAAATAACTTTTAGCGCTCTGCGCCGGCCCTATACAGTAAGCCTCTGTAGCAAGTCTTACATGCAGCGAATTTGCATCGGCCTGAGAATAAATTGCAACTGTCGGAATGCCTATTTCCCTGCAAGCTCTTATAATTCTTACCGCAATCTCCCCGCGGTTTGCGATTAATACTTTTCTAAACATATTTCCTCTTTTGAGGGTAAGAAGTTAAGAGGATAAGAGGGTAAGCTTTTAAATTGCCCATCTTCCAAACTTCTTACTTCCTTACCTTCCTGCTATTCTATATACATTAAAACCTGGCCGAACTCTACAGGCTGCCCGTCTTGTACACAAATTTCAACGATTTTGCCCGAAAATTCAGCTTCAATTTCATTCATAAGTTTCATTGCTTCAACTATGCAGACAACATCACCTTCTTTAACTGTCTGTCCGACTTTTACAAACGGTTCAGCATCAGGTGACGGAGCTGAATAAAACGTACCTACCATTGGAGAAGTTAAAGGTTTGCCCTTTTTAACTTCTTTTGGTTCAGCAGGGGAAGAAGCAGAAACGGCTTGAACCTGCTGAGGAGCCGGAGCCGCAACAACAGGCGCTCCCATAACTTCTTTTCTCAAAGTAATAGCCTGATCACCGTCTTCCAGAGAAATTTCTGTTAAGGAATTATCAGCTAAAACTTTTGCAAGTTTTTCAACATATTCAATATCAAATTTCATTATATTTGCCTTTCTTTTAAATAGAGAAAAAAGTGAGGGGCGAATAACAGGAGCATTATTGTTAAGATTTTGTACCCCTCACTCTCAAAAAAACTTTTAATTAAGCACGATCCAAGTATTCATTGGTTCTGGTATCAACCCTGATTTTGTCACCGTTTGAAATAAAGAACGGAACATTTACAACTGCACCAGTTTCGAGAGTTGCCGGTTTTGTACCGCCATGAGCAGTGCTTCCTTTTTCAGAAGGCGGAGTATCAGTAACTTCAAGAATAACATGGGCAGGAAGATCAACTCCGATAATTCTGCCGTCGTGCATTAAAACCTGAACAATCATATTTTCTTTTAAGTACTTTATGCCGTCCCCTATTTGTTCTTCAGTCAATTGAAGCTGTTCATAGGTTTCATTATCCATCATAACGTACTCTTTACCTTCTTTGTACAGGTATTGCATTTCACGTCTGTCAAGCATAGCTTTTGCAGCTTTTTCGCCGGCACGGAATGTTTTTTCAACAACCTGGCCTGTTTCAACGTTTTTAAGTTTTGATCTTACAAACGCCGCGCCTTTACCGGGCTTTACGTGTAAAAATTCAACAACAGACCACAGACCATTGTCCAACTGTAAAGTCAAGCCTGTTTTTAAATCATTTACTGAAATCATGTATTTTCCCCTTATTATAATATAATCTAACTATAAAATGATAATAACACAAATATTTAAAACTTCAAATAATTGTTACAAATTAAAGAAAAATTAGTAACAAAATAGCAAAAAAAAAATTATTAGGTTTATTATATAAGCATTAATTAGAACAAATTTAAGGAGAATAAATATGAAAATTTCAGCTATTGACAGGCAGTATTCCAACCCCAGATTCACATCTAACAAAAACGGGTACGAAAATCCTATTAACAGAGGCACTGAAAAAGGTCTTGCAATATGGGGCTCAATCGGGGGGAGTGCTTTAGTCGGTGCAACCGCAGCAGGTATCGGAAGCTGCTTTATCAAATCAGGAGCTAAAAACAGAGCTCTGAAACTTTCAGGTATAGGTGCTGCTGCCGGCTTACTTACAATGGCATTAACCTTGCCCGCAAAACTTTATAATACAAAGATACGGGCTTTCACAAGAGAAAAAGAAATGGACGTGTTCTCCCGCGACAGAGAATTAAAATCCAATATTATGGAAGAAGTCAATAATGAAATTAAAGATGAAGATGTATCTTTAGACCAGAAAATAAATCACTATGCTACTGTTCAAATGGCAAACAACGGAAACGGGATGCTTATAAAAGGAGCTTAAATGAAAATTGGTGCAATAAATAACAATTTCTCATTTAAATCCTCTGCTCAAACACCTAAAAAAGATCAAAACCCTATATCAAAAAACGGAGAAAAAGCACTTCTTGCAAAAGCAGCCTTTGCCGGCGGGCTCGGTCTTGGAGCAAAATTGTTGTTTGAGCTGATGGACGGCGATTTTATTGTGGGCACTTTGGGGGATAAGGCTCAAAAAATTGTCGAAAAAAATCATAAAAATGTAAAAGGGAACAAAAAATTTTTATTGCAGCTCGGGGCATGGGCAGGACTTATCGGAGCTTTTATAGCCGGATTTGCAGTTATTTATACACTTTTTAAGGCTCCTAAGATAAATTATGAGGGCAATGTAAATGCCTTTAAAAAAGGAAAAGATATGGATGTGTATATTAAAGGAAACTCTGCAGAAAAAGAAATATACACCCAGATGAACGAAAAAGCAAAAAATGCCGACAAGGAAGAAAAAGCAAAATTAAAAGAACAATATATGCTTATGCAGAAAGCTAAAACCAAGGTACCAAGCTTTGTAAAATAATATTGACAAAGTATAAAAAATCGTAAATAATAAGTATGTTGCAGGAAGTTAAGAGGAGTTTTATTATGTTTAAGGATAAAAAGCTGAGAATTATCCCCCCCCCCGAAAGGGTGATAGATACTGCATTTTCAGGAAAGTTTAATATAAACAGATGTCCGGAGGGCAAGAAGACAGGAGAGCAGACTCATATCGTCATCCTGAATTTATTTGACTGCTTTTGCCAAAATCTATTGATTTTGTGCAAAATGTCCGGTTTTCCGCAGGATCTCATTAATGGAAGATTGGAGGATAGGAAGGTAAGAAGATATGCTGTTATCGGTGAGCACAGCTCACATGGTATTTGTCATTGCGAGGGAGTGAAACGACCGTCGCAATCGCATAATATAATAGAACCTCACCCCAGCCCTCTCCTTGAAAAGGAGAGGGAGAAGAGAAACGTCCTCTCTCCTCGGGAGAGAGTTAGAGAGAGGGCTTATTTTGGGAGTTCGGAGGGCCGGAAGGCAAGAGGGCAAGCTAGTATCGGTGAGCAGAGCTCACGTAATAATAAATTCCTTCCCTTTATAGGGAAGGTAAGGATGGGTTTCAAACAATCACTCCTCACCCTAACCCTCTCCCGCAGGGGGAGAGGGAAGCATATAAGAGTTCTCTCCCGAGCGAAGGTTAATTCGCCGGAGCGAGGGAACAATATTAACTTCCCGAAAAGAACTTGTTCACCTATTGACTTATTCACTTCTTCACTTAAGGAAAAAGTAGCTTTCACCTTGGCTGAAGGCGCTACGCGCGTAGCCCTGCCGAACAGTCAACATCGGGCAGCATTCACTTTGGCTGAAGTTTTAATCACCCTTGGCATTATAGGCGTTGTTGCCGCGATGACTTTACCTACTCTTATAGCCAATAAAAACAAACAGGATACTGTTGTTAAAGTAAAAAAAATTTATTCAACATTAGCTCAGGCTCATTTAAGAGCTATTGAAGAATACGGAGATTTTGCATATTGGGATGACGGGTTTGAGATTGGAGCAGAAGCTTATTTTAATAAATATTATAAACCTTATCTAAATACAATCAAAATTTGTAATGACGTATATTGCGGCTATGATACCAGTTCTCCGTGGGAAACGGCAAACGGAGAAACCTGGACATACTCTGTGTATGTTAATGGTTCTTACAGAGCACCGTGCGTTTTATCTGACGGAACAATTGCTGTATTTTCTGTTAAAGCAGGGCCGGAAGGAGTCAGCAGAAATAATTTTATTTATTTTGACATAAACGGAAATGCAAAGCCAAACAAACTCGGACGTGACACATTCGTTTTTGTCCGCGAAAACGGCGGAATTAAACCTTACGGATATAATTATAATGATGATGAAATAAATTCCAACTGCTCCAAAGAGGGCTCAGGAGAATATTGTGCGGCAAAAATGATGCGCGACGGCTGGCAGATTAAAGATGGTTATCCCTGGTAAAACTTTGAGCATATATATTGTTTATGATATTATAACTCCGCATGGAACAAGGACAAATATACAAAATTCATTCTGATTTTTATTACGTTGATGACGGACAAACTTGCCGCGAGTGCAAAATTCGCGAAATATTAAAAAAGCAAAAAGAAAAAATCCTTGTAGGCGGTTTTGTTGAATTTGAAAACGGAGTTATTAAGAGTATTATTCCGCGAAAGAATTTTATAAAACGTCCCGGCGTTGCAAATCTCGACCAGGTTGTTATTGTCTCGGCATTAAAAGAGCCCGACCTTAATCTGCTTCAGCTCAATAGATATATTTCACTTGCAAAATATTATAACATCCCGACAGTTTTATGTTTCAATAAAGAAGATTTGAAATGGGACAAGCATCTTAAAGATAAAATCAAAAAAATATATGAACATTTAGGCTGTAAAATAGTTTATACCTCAGCAAAAGAACATAAGGGGATAAAAAATTTTGAAAAACTTTTAGAAGGCAAAACATCCGTTCTCTGCGGGAATTCCGGAGTCGGGAAATCAAGTCTCATCAATGCAATAAATCCGGAACTAAACCTCAGAACAAAACAGGTTAGTGAAAAAACTCAAAGAGGAACGCATACAACACGGCACTGTGAGATTATAAAAATTAACGAAACGTCAAGAATTGTAGATACTCCGGGATTTAGTAATGTAAAATTTGATTTTATACTTCCGGCTGATGTCGATTTGCTTTTTGATGAAATATCAAAATTCCGTGCTGGATGCAAATATGCAGACTGCCTGCATATAAGAGAAGACGGATGCAATGTGCTTGCAAATATTGATAAAATTGATGAAACAAGATATGAAAGTTATCTTGAATTTGTAGAGGAAGCAAAAGAATACAAAGAAAAAATTAAATATGAAGGAAAAAAAGAAGAACTTTCAAAAAAAATTGTTCATAATAAAAATATTGCAAAAATAAGTGAAAAGAAAAGACAAAGTTCCAGAAACACCCTGAAACAAAAGATTTATAAGGATATAAACGATGAAGATGAATGATTACATAGAATTAATAGACAAAGCACTTGATGAATTTATGGTAATTCACTATCCTCACAGGATTTTTAAAGCAATGAAGTACACTGTAACATTACCGGGAAAAAGACTTCGTCCTGTTATGTGCCTTGAAACCTGCCGTATGTTTGGCGGAAATTATGAAGATGCCGTACCAACAGCCTGTGCAATCGAAATGCTTCATGCACAAACTTTAATTCACGATGATTTGCCCTGTATGGATAACGATGACTTCAGACGCGGTAAGCTGACTAATCACAGAGTTTTCGGAGAAGCACATGCTGTTCTTGCCGGCGACGCACTTTTAACTTTTGCCCCGCAAACAATTTTAAAATATTCGAAAAACCTTGGAACAGAAAAATTAATTAAAATTATGGAAGAATATTTTCATGCAGCAGGCGCATACGGCGTAATAGCAGGCCAGGTCGTTGATATTGAAAGTGAAAAACTTTTATCTGCATACCCTCCCCTTGAGGGAGGGTCGAAATCTGCGATTTCGGGGAGGGGGAATTCCGATTTTGAAGATATACTAAATTATATTCATATCCATAAAACAGCAGATTTGTTCAAACTTGCCTTGAGAACAGGAGCAATCATAGCAGATGCTGACGATAACAAAATCGCACAGATTACAGAGTTTGGCCAAAACCTTGGTGTAGCTTTTCAAATCGCAGATGATATTTTAGATGAGACATCAACTTTTGAACAAATGGGCAAAACAATAGGCAAAGATAAGGCCGAGGGTAAACTTACATACACTAGTCTTTACGGGTTGGAAAAATCAAAAAAAGATTTAAACAGCTTAATAGACGAGTGCTTTGAAATACTTAATAAGAATAACTTAAAATCAGAGGTTTTTGAGCAGATTTTAAATAAAATTAGAATTAACTGAATACAATTTTTGCCAAAGTTGTATAGTTATGTTATACTAAAAAAGCGAAAAAGAAAAAGAGAGTAGGATATTAATGATTACAAGCATAGCAAATACCGGATATGAAGCATTATCTGCCGGAATTTTAGCTGCATTTTTAGCTCAAGTTATTAAATTTTGTATTTTTACAATTCAAACAAAAAAAATTAATTTTAAAATATTTACAACAACCGGCGGAATGCCAAGTTCGCACTCTGCAGGTGTTATGGGGCTTACAACAATTGTAGGAATTATAGAAGGCTTTGATTCAATGTTTTTTGCAATTGCTTTAGGATACGCCCTAATAACAATGTATGATGCGGCGGGAGTAAGACGCGCTGCAGGAAAAACAGCAGCATGCTTAAACCGAATGATGGATGATTTTTACAAACATGATGTTCAGGCTATCGGCGGAAAATTAAAAGAACTGTTAGGACATACCCCGTTTGAAGTTATTATGGGAGCACTTTTCGGAATAGTGTTCGCTTACTACTTCCATTTTTATATTTTATTAGGATAAATATCTTGCCTTTTTTTAATATTCGTGCAATAATGTCATTGTTATTAATAAGGGCTTATAGAAAAATTTTTCTATATCCGGGAATTTATACCCTTAGGGAAAGAAAGAGATACTCTAAAACATAATGAGTTCTAAACAGCAGGAATTTAACTACAAATTTATAAAAGAAAATGCGAGTGCCGGAAGCTGGCGCAGAGGCTATGAATATCACCTAAAAGATATGGTGTTTGATTCGTATCCTGAAAAAAATTTCTATATGGCAAAAGTTAAAGGTAATTTTCAGGATCATTACAACACTGATTTAATTTTTAAGAAAAATAAGGTTGAAGCCCGCTGTAATTGCCCGCTTAAAGAAGAATGGTGCAAGCATGCGGTTGCGGTTGCCCTAAAAGCAATTGATGAACACGCCTATGAGGATTGGCTTGAAACCAAATACGGCATGGAATTTGATTTCCCGGATGAAAATACCGCATTAACTGAAGAACCGCAGGGAAATTATATTTTCCACTTTAATTCAAAACGGAAGGCAAACTTCTTCTCTGTTTTAGTCCGCTCAAGAGAAACAGGAAAAGTCGTAAGACAGATTGAGCCGATTTTGAGAGCTTTAATAGAAGCACAAAAACAAAATCCTGATTTTGAGCTGAATAATTCTCAAAAAGTGGAAGTTGCAATATTCCAGCAGCTTTTGACAATCTCAAGACAGGATAAAAAAGCAGGCTGGTACGATATTCCCATCACCAAATTCGGTCCGATGTTTACGCTCCTTTCAAAAGCAGATGAAGTGTTGGATGAAAAAACAAAGGATAGACTGAAATTCACTGATGAAGAATGGAAACTCGTTTTAACAGTTAATACAGGCGCACAGGGAACAATTTTGCTTTCACTTGAATGGAAAAGGCCAGATAAAGATGATGTTTACCCGTTAGAAGAAGTAAGATATTTTTCAAGGCATTTAAAATGGGGGAGATCTAAAAAGATAATTTTCCCGACTAATATTGCGATGAGTTCAATCCCGCAAAATATACTCAAATCTTCTTTCACTGATTTAAAAGATGCTGACGGCGGAAAATTTATATATGAAGAACTGCCGAAACTTCAAGAAATTATGGATGTTGAAATCGCTGACAATATCAGCAAGCTAATGCTTGAAGAACGTCCGCCTCTAAATATTGTAACTATGGGGATTGACTATGACCAGTCTTTGAAAGCTTCTCTGGAATTTGAATACGACGGGGTCGTTGTTCCGTATTCTAAAACTACGGCAGAAAAGGCTCCGTATATTACAATCAAAAAACAGGGTGAAGACCTTGTTTACTGGATAAAAAGGAATTTAAAACATGAGCAGGAGGCCTATCAAATGCTGCTTGCCTGTAAGTTTGTTCCTATGCAGACAAACAACCTTGCTCTGGAAAAAGAAAATGCCATAGATTTTTACAACTATTATATAAAACAGGCAGGAGAGGGCTGGAAATTTGTAGAAAAAGATGATATGACATTTTTCAAACTTATGGACGACCCGTTTAGGCTCTGTGCAAAAATTGATTTTTCGGAAGAAGCGGAAGATTCGTTTGAGATATTTTTATACGGGCAGGTTGGAGAAGAAATTATCAACTTTGACGAGATTTATGATACTATTCAAAACGGTGAAAAATACAGCCGCATAAGAAGCCTCGGCTTTGTTGAATACCCGGCTCAGGATATTTATGCAATAATGCGCGCTTTTAACTCTTTTGATGTCTACAGAAATAACGAAAACAAGTTTATCGTAAAAACCTACCGCGCAGGCTTGATTAATGAACTTAAAAACCTCAATGTAGAACTTGTTTTAAGTGAGGAATTTGAAAACTTCTGGAAACAGATGTCAAACTTCTCAACCTCGGAAGATTTGAAACTGCCTGAAGGTATTAATGCAGAATTTCGTGAATACCAGACTAAAGGTTTTGGCTGGCTCTGGTTTATGTATAAATACGGGCTTAACGGAATACTTGCGGATGACATGGGGCTAGGGAAAACCCTGCAGGCACTTGCTGTTATTCAAAAAGCTAAAGAAGAAGACGGCCCTGCCCCGACTCTTGTAATATGTCCGACAACAGTTGTATTCAACTGGGAATCGGAAATTCAAAAATTCGCCCCGACATTAACAACATTAAAATTGTCAGGAGTTGACAGAAAAGAGTTCTTTAAAGAAATACCAAACTATGATGTTGTTATAACAAGTTATGCATTAATAAGACGTGATATCAATAAGCTTAAAGACTATAATTTCAGATACGTAATACTTGATGAATCTCAAAATATAAAAAACGCAATGTCCCAGACTGCTCAGGCCGTTAAAAAATTACAGGCATCGCATAAATTGGCGCTTTCAGGTACACCGATTGAAAACAAACTTGAAGAATTATGGTCTGTATTTGACTTTTTAATGCCGGGGTTCTTGTTCAGTATGTCTGAATTTAATTACAGATACGTTAATCCGATTATGGAACGTCAGGATAAAACCGTTGAAAAACGTTTAAAGCTTCAGATTTATCCGTTTATTCTGCGACGTATGAAACGCGATGTCGCAAAAGATCTTCCGGATAAAGTTGAAAACATTGCATACTGTGAACTTACAGATGAACAAAGAGATTTCTACCTACAGGTTCTTGACAGTACAAAAGAAGAATTATTCAAATCAATTGAACAAAACGGGCTTGAAAAGAGCCGACTTTCAATATTCTCAGCACTGCTCAGATTACGCCAGATATGCTGGCATCCGAGACTTTATGATAAAGAAAACGTTAAAAATATCATGAAATCAGGCAAATTTGAAAAGCTCAAAGTCATGCTTGAGGAAATTATTGATGAAGGACACAGAATACTTTTATTCAGCCAATTTGTGGATATGCTTGATTTAATCAAAGCCTGGCTTGAAAAAGAAGGTATTCCTTACGAGTACCTGACAGGTAAGACAAAAGACAGGCAGGGAGCCGTTGAAAGATTTAATTCAACACCGTCTATTCCAATCTTCTTAATCAGTTTGAAAGCGGGCGGAACAGGATTGAACTTAACAGGTGCAGATTATGTAATTCATTACGATCCGTGGTGGAACCCTGCGGTTGAAGACCAGGCAACCGACAGAGCCTACCGTATCGGCCAGACTAAAAAAGTATTTGTTTACAGACTTATTACAAAAAATACCGTTGAAGAGAAAATTCAAAAACTCAAAACGGTTAAACGTAACCTTGTTGACAGCGTAATTTCAGTTGACAGAAACATTGTAAAATCACTTACAATGGATGATATCAAAGAAATATTCTCTGTTGACTAACAATTAGTAATTCATACTGCCTTCCGTAATAACTTTATACGCACAACTTGCTCCCATGCTATTGGTATTACAGTCATCTTGGTGGGTATTTCCGTATTTTCCGTCACCGTAAGGCAAAACATTTCCCTCGTTATTTAAATATAAATAAAATATATCACGGCCTATTTTATTTGGTTTAGCCTTTCCATTAACATCAACAGTAAAACGTATCGGAGGTTGACTCCATAAATACCCTCCGCTATCATTATTCATAAAACGAAAGCCAATGGTCATTCCATCTGCAAGAACAACCGGATAAGCAAACATATACGGGATATCCCATTGGGCCGTAAGTTTTTCGTTATTAAGAGCCCGATAATCTTCTATTTCTGCGACACAAGATTCTGTGTTGTTATAAAAATAACGATCACAGACTTGAATAACTTTCATTTTTGATACGTACATATTAATAACCTTTTTCTGAGCATCTTTAGCAGCCTCAGCCCCATCTGTTTCGCCTATTTTTTTCGCATCCGGAATCCAGGTAGATGGCGGTCCGGCCATATCATTTACTATATCATTAGTTGTACTTTGTAAAATAGAATAAGCCTTTTTAAGCCCCTCAACATATCCTTTATTTTTTATATTATTAATAACAGAGGATAAAGTCATTGCGGCAACAACACCGATGATGCCGAGGGTGATTAAAACCTCAGCCAATGTAAACGCGGCACGATGTTGACTGTTCGGCAGGGCTACGCGCGTAGCACCCTCAGACAAAGTGAACGCAGATTGTTTCTTAAGTGAATAAGTTAATA
>CALVEX010000122.1 GCA_944326655.1 Candidatus Gastranaerophilales bacterium
TTATATTATTGTTGACTTATATTCAAAAACAGTATAGAATGCGAGAATAGCAGTAATTGCTCAAAATAGCTCTAAGAGGGACAATTTCTACGAACCAAAAGGTCGGGAGTTCGAATCTCTTCGGGCGTAAGGTTTGAAAGATAATAGCGATAAGTTTTTTGGACTTATCGCTATTTTATTATTTGTTTAAAATTTTATAGTTTTGGATGACATTTGGGTGACAAGTAGCATAATTACCCCAACACTTGTGATAAAGTTTTTATAAAAAATTTTTTTTGTGGTAGCAAGAAATATTTTTACGGGTTTTAAATAATATAAAAAAGGAGTAGTATAAATTATGAATAATACAATAAATAATAATATCACATTTACCGGCAGGTACAACTTTATACGTAATTCAAGAAATTTTTGCCAAAGCAGAGCTGCCTCAATTCTGTCAACTGATATTTCGGAAATTAAATCTTTAACAGGAAGAGTTACAAAGAGAAAAATGAATTTGTTTAACCGGCTTGTTGATAATTATAATCACTATAATTTTTCCAGAGCGGCGATTGACAGAGAAGACCCTAAACTGGTTTTAGAGATTTTTAAAAGAATTAAAAATCCGTCTGAAATGCATAGGTTTATAATAGATAAGTTTGGGGATTCTTTTGCGGATATGTCTCGGGTATTTTCAATTACCGGCAACAGCAAAAAACGTATGGGATTTGTAAAGAGAGTTTATAAAGAGGTTTTAAATAATGACCAAAATGCAAACAGGAATATTATTCTGGAATTGCTGGAATCTCCGCATAGTAAAGAATATATTACAAATTTTGACAAATACAAATCATACCTGATTTTAAACAGGGATAACCCTGATGTTGTTAAAATTCTTGATGAAAAATGCGGGACACCATCTTATTATTATGGAGATTACGACAAAAAATTAAGAGGAATACGTATAAAGCAAACTTACCATTTCCCTGAAACAAGAATTTTAAATGCTGAAAATTATTTGTCTTACTATTCTCCGGAAAATGATAAATTGATGCAAAAAATTAGAGCATATTTTACTTTATCTCCTCAGATGTTTCAGAATGGAAATGACCTCGATATTAGAAAAATGCTGAGGACAACAACGCGACAAAATATCTCTTTGAGACTCGCTATTATTGATGCTTTTAAATCTAAAGTACATACCAGCCCATCTGATGAAAAAAATGTACATATAACAGAGCTTCAGAAGTTATTTTATATAATTGATAAAGATAAAAATGCTAAAAAATTTGTATTAAATTCTCTTGAAGATTTAGAAAATTCGAATTTAACATTAAAATCATTAAATGAAATTTTAGAAAATCTTCCGACAAAGAAATTAAATATATTCAGAAAAAATGTTTTCAGGATAATTTCGCAGACAAAATCAACGGAAAGAATAAAAACCATTTTTGAAGAGATTGAAAATCCGGTATTTGAATCGGAAGGAACTGTTGCATACAGAAAGTCCATGGAAAGATATTACGGAAAAGACAGGACAAGAATTTTTCGTCATGCAAAAGCGAGAATAAGGAACTTTTTTGATATTATTCGTGACAGATTAACTAAAGATACAGGAGACGATTTAACAAAAATTGAAAAATTGAAAAAAGGAATAATCCCTAACCCCGAAGTTTCTCCTGCACCTGAAAAAATTAGCAGTCCAGCTGTTGAAACAGAAATAGTTAAACCACAAATTAATAATCTTCCTGAAAAAATTGATGTTCCGACGGAAAAAGAAATAGTACAGGATACGGTTTTACCGGCAACCGCAGATGAAATAAAACCGGTTGTTAAAGACAGAAAAACTAAAAAGCAGGATGTTATTGATAATGTTTTGTCATTTGTAACTCAAAAACTCGGCAGAAAAACATTTGCAAGACAACGTGAGGCATTTGCCGGAAATGCGACTGGTATTCGTTTAAATATACTGCCCGAGATTTTTGCATCAATCGCAGATACAAGAAAAGTTGACAGGGCTGTTGGCAAACACAGGATACGCTCATCAAACAATGATGTACTGGAGCTTTATTTAAGAATTAACGGCAATAACAAAAAACTGGTACTCTATATGCTAAAAAAACGTAATGTTGATAATACGCGTATGTTTGAGGTTAAAGACATAATTGAGGCAATCGATAAGGCTGAGGCAAAAATTGCTGCTGATAGAAAAGCTAACCCTGCTTACAGAGCCAGAGATGCAAGAAGGTATTACAATCATCTTTATGAAGCAAAAGTTCAGCAGTACGGCAAAGTGACAAGGCAAAGAAGATTAAATACAAAAGTTTAATGTATGTTAATCGAAAGTATTTAGCATTCGTAAAAGACCAACGTATCACCGGGCTTAATTTCTGTGTTGCCATTTGGTACAAAAGATTCGTCATCCCGTTTAATTAATGCGATCAGGAAATTTTCCGGACATTCAATTGTGTTAATTTTTTTATTTACCCATTCATGTTTGTTATCGATAACAGCTTCACAAAGTTTTATGTCATTTTCGGCTTTTGCAACGGTTGTGCCGAGTAAAACTTCATCTCCTGCCATTAATTTTGTACTTCCCTTTGGAACTATCTTGTTGTTCCCCCTGTTTATAACCAGAATAAGCGTGTTGGCGCTCATATTTATATCTTTGAGCATACAGTCGTTCCAGGGATGAGATTCTTCTATGACTATTTTGTTCAACGCAATAGCAGACTCCTGCTGGTAATCATTAAATGTTTTCCTGACATCTGAAAAATTGTCAATCATAGATTCACGTTTCGCAATAACAGGAAGCATTGACCCCTGAATTGCAACTGATAACAATGCAACGACAAATACAATGTGAAAAAGGTCATACCTCAGACTTGAGCTTTCTGCTACTGCCATAATTGCAAAAACTATTGAAGCGGCTCCGCGAAGGCCGGCCCAGGAAATAAATGATATCTGGTTCCAAGGGGCTTTGTAAGGAAGCATAATTGCTGCAACCGCAAGAGGACGTGCAATAAAAGATAAAAATATTGTTATTAATACTGCAGGCAGGAGTATCTCCGGAATTTTATGCGGAAATGAAAGAAATCCTATTAAGAAAAATATTATAACCTGTGATAATGCTGTAATTCCGTCAAAAAAGTATATAAGATTAATTTTATTCCTAATTTCGCTGTTTCCGAGAATAATTCCTGTTATATAAACACTTAAATACCCGTTTCCTCCGAGTAAATCGGGTATAGAAAATGATGCAAGCGCAATTGCTACCATAAATATAGTATCCGTACCTTCTGCCAGAAGTCTTGTTTTCTTAAATATAAACAAAGCACCGTAAGCAATTATTATCCCGAATAAAATTCCGAAAATAAGCTGTTTAAAAAGAAGCGGTGTTAATGAGGCAACGCTGCCGCCTTTTAGGAGGATTAAACCCAGCATTGTAAGCATGTATGCAAAAGGGTCATTACTTCCGCTTTCCATTTCCAATATCGGAGCAGTATTGTATTTCAAATTAAGTCTTTTTGAACGAAGAATTGAAAATACAGAAGCCGCATCTGTTGAACTTATTATTGCTCCGATGAGGAAGCTTTCGGCAAAAGGAATTTTTAGCCCAAAGTAGCAAAAAGCTGCGGTAAATATTGCTGTCAGCACTGTTCCTAAAGAAGATAAGAGAATTGCCTGGATTGTAACCTTTTTGTCCTCTGATTTTTTAGTGCAAAAACCTCCGTAAAAGATTATAAAAAGCAGTCCGATTGAACAAAGTTTTGATGTAAGTTCATAATCATCAAATGATAGTTTTAAAATCCCGTCAGAACCAAATAGGACCCCTAAAAACATGAAAAAAACAAGGGCGGGCATTCCAAGTTTGTTTGAAAATTTATTGGTTATTATGCAGGAAAATATTACAATTGCGCAAAAAAGTATAACAGCTGACATCATTAACTCCTATTTTTTTAATTATACCATAACATCTGTGAATAATTTGTATTATTTGTAAAGATTTATAACTTTCTCTAAATCAATTAATCAAAAAATTTTTTTTACATGTTTTAATACACTTGTAAAAAACAGGAGACCGTATGTTAATAAACTTTACCCCAGTAAATTTTCAGTATAAAACATTAAAAATGCAACCTCACAATCAATGTTTCATCAGTTCGCCTTTAGCCCCGTTAGATCGAGATACCGTTTCTTTCGGGTCAATGAAAAAGCGCGAATTTGACGGTATTGATTTGGCAGTTGTCGAAAAATTCAAGGCACCTATTGAAAAATTTAATACAAATGCAGATTTACAATCTTGGGCCGGAGATAGAGCAAAGGCTATTGCATCTAAAGACTTTGGCGGGCGCAGACCGGAAACTATAATTCAAAGAAAAGCTATTATAAAAGAGTGGTCAGACTATGTATTAAATGAAAATGACGCTTATACAAATACAACCGCACTATTAATTTTGAATGCCATAACAAAAGATTTAAAGCCGGATAACGATAAAAATCCGCCGGTCTTGAACAAAGGCGTTCTGGCAGATTGTATATATGAAATTAAGCAAAATACCAAAAATGACCCTAAATACCAGTTTGACTTGAACAAAATGTATCAAAATAAACTCCGTGCATTTTATCTTGATGACACGACAACAGAAACAGGAGAAACCGCAACAAAATGGGTTATTATTCCGTCGAAAAAACACGATCCTGAAAACTTTGAGGCTAATGTTGAAAAATTGAAAGCATTATCCAATAACACCTGGTGTACAAAAAGTAATAATGCCGAACCATACCTTTCAGAAGGCGATTTTCACGTATATCTAGAAAACGGGCAGCCTAAACTCGGAGTCAGATTTGTAGGAGATGAAATAGAAGAAATTCAAGGAGAACGCAACAACGGCAGAATTCCATTTGGTTATTTAGATGTTATGCAAAAACATATCCGTGAGAATGATCTGCAACTTGGCAATAAAGCTGAACAAGAAATAAACTCAGCTAAAAAAGTACAACAAGAAATCCAAAAAATAAAAAGTGATTTAAAATTACAAGAAGCCATAAAAAATAATGACTATACAACAATCTTTAACTATTTTGGAATAGCAACCAAAAAAGGCAAAGACGGGTATCTAACAATTTCGGAATATAGGCAGCCTTCAGAAGATTATACCTTTAAGGACATTGGTATAGATGAAAACAAACTTTATGAATTGGCAAAAATTAAAAAAATCAAAGAGTCTGCTAGTTTCAACGATTCTCAGATAAGGGATTTAGGATGTCTTGAATCTATTGGAGGGTATGCTAGTTTCATCGATTCCCAGGTAAGCGATTTGGGAAATCTCAAACATATTGGAGGGGATGCTTATTTCGGAGGTTCTCAGATAAGCGATTTGGGATATCTTGAATCTATTGGAGGGGGTGCTTATTTCGAAGGTTCCCAGATAAACGATTTAGGAAATCTCAGATTTATAGGAGGGTATGCTGAATTCAACGATTCCCAGATAAGCGATTTAGGAAATCTCAGATTTATTAGAGGGAATGTTTGGTTCAGTGATTCTCAGGTAAGCGATTTGGGAAATCTCGAATCTATAGGAGGGGATGCTGATTTCAGAAATTCACAGATAACTAATTTAGGAAATCTCAAAGATATTGGAGGAACTGCTCATTTCAGTAATTCACAGATAAAATATTTAGGGAAGGTTGATATTGGAGGGGATATATATATTGAAGACTCTCAGCTAACCGTCGACGAATTTGAAAACCTTAAAATTGACAGTATAAATTTTGATTTTGATGATACTGATGATAGTAACTTTGATTTTGATGATTATTATTATAATTAACGCAAGAATGCAGGTATGCCCAATCGACAATTTATTCTATAGACAACGAACTGGACATTAAAGAAAATTCTAATTCTCACCAAAAAACTGGGACCGGAGGGATTCGAACCCACGACCAAGGGATTATGAGTCCCCTGCGCTACCGCTGCGCCACAGTCCCAGAAGTACTGGGTAAATAAGACTTATCAGCGGTAGCTGCGCTACCTTCCCTCTCAAAAACGATACTTAATCGTTTTTTCGGCAGAGTGCCAACAGTCCCTGACTATTTAATTTTGATTGGACTTATCAGCAGTAGCTGCGCTACCTTCCCTCTCAAAAACGATACTTAATCGTTTTTTCGGCAGAGTGCCAACAGTCCCAGAAGTATTTAAACCTCAGACAATATACTTAATTTATCATCAAAAAGTTTAAAAATCAAGTACATATTTTGGGGAATTTATATCGCAGTTTACACCAAATGTCTCAGAAATACAGTCATAATGTCATTCCGAACTTGTTTCGGAATCTCTATGTTGTTAGACCCTGAAACAAGTTCAGGGTGACGCTTTTTACCATATTTGGTGTAAACTGCGATATAAAGCCCATATTTTTTCGGATTCCGGAGCAATAGTTTCTCCTGCACCGACAATTTGCGAATTAAGATTGGCCGTAATTGTACTGTTTGATGCAATCACAGAATTTGAAATATGCAAGTTGTCGCCTATATTTACATTATTCCAGATTATACTGTTATCTATAACAGTGTTTGGGCCGATTTTTACATTTTTGCCTATTGTTGAATTTCCAATAAATTTTACGGACTTATCTATATTTGAGCCGCTGTTGATATATGAACCAGTTGGAGTGTTTATTATTTGGTCATGCTTGAATGAACATGTCCCGATAAACACATCTTTAACGGATTGTTTATATTGCTCAATAGTTCCTATATCAGTCCAGTATTCATCAACAAGAAATGTATTTATGGCATGTTTTTCTAAAAGTTTTGGAAAAACATTTTTTGCAAAATCATAAAAAGTATTTTCAGGAATATAATCAAATATTTCGTAATTAAAAATGTATATTCCTGTATTTATAAAATTGCTTTTTGCATCTTCCAAGGCAGGTTTTTCCTGAAATTCCGTTATGAAGCCATTATTATCAGTTACAACGACGCCGAAATGAGAAACATCTTCCAACGGAATTTCTTTTATGCCAATTGTTGCTATGGTATTTGATTTTTTATGTATTTCAATTCCTTTTACCAAATCCGCATTGGAAAGTCCATCGGCAGAAAGCACTAAAAACGGGCTATCTTTGTCGAAAAAGAACTGGCATTTTTTGACACCGCCTGCAGTGCCTGACAAATTGTCTTCTTTTATGTAATTAAAATTTATTCCTAAATCATTGTGCTTATATCTGTCAATAATTTTATCGGCAAGATAATATGTGTTACAGATAACATCTTTTATGCCTATTGAAACCAGTTTCTCAAAGAGTATATCCATAACAGGTTTATTGGCTATAGGGACAAGCGGTTTCGGGACAAATTTTGTTAAAGGGTCAAGTCTTGACCCAACACCTGCAGACATCACCATGGCTTTAATTGTATTACTCATAAGTATTCTAATTGTACTCCAAAAATAATATATTGCAAAAATATTAAAATTTATAAGTTGTGTCAATATAAAGAATTGTAAATTTGGTGTTTTAAAATCCTAAAGTTTGTTAGGAATATTCCGACATTACAATTTGTAATACGTATTATTTTGTGATAGGTGCAAATCGAAAAATGGCGGAATTTAAAGGAATCAACTATAAAGGTAAGCTTGCGGATTATACTGAATTAAAATCCGGAATCCAGCGTTCGGATTTTAACGGTAATGAAAAGCTGCAGTGCATTTTTGATAAAATTGATTCTGCCAACGAAAACGGTGTAAAAGATGGTGTGATTGATGAGGAAGAACTTCAAAAGTTTCAGGAATTAATTGTAGAATTTGCCAAAGGAGGGAACGATAAGAAACTTTCAGAAAAAGATGCAAAAAGATTTTTACAATCCTTAGGGCTGACTGATGTATCACCGAAGGAATTATTTGAATTGTTGAATGCATTTTCAGCACAATCTAAAAATATTTTAAATACAACAGAAGATGATCAAAAAAATTCTCAGACAATAAATTATACTGACGGGCATACAGAAGAAATTTTTGAGGACGGTTCAAAAATAATTACTGTAAAGGGTGATGATCAAAC
>CALVEX010000123.1 GCA_944326655.1 Candidatus Gastranaerophilales bacterium
AAATCTTCTTGCTGTGCCCTCATTAAACAGGTACGCTCCGCTTTCACCTTCTGCCTGCTTGCGCAGATTTCGTCTCCCTCTCACAAACGATACTCAATCGTTTGTTCGGCAGAGTCTCAAGGGGAGGGCATAGAAAACTTCGTGAGCTTCGCTCTCCGATAATGGCATACCTTCTTACCCTCCTATCTTCCAAACTTCCATTTAAACCTTCCATATATAGGGAAGGAATATTAACAATATTAATATTTTCTAATACGGCTAAAATAACCATGCACAGACTTCCTTCAAGTTTCGCAAGAGATTTTAACAATTACTTTACAAAAATTATGTAAATTTTTCAAAAAAAAATTTTTTATGTCCCAAAAACCTGCCAACTGCCCATCTCTGAATTTATACAAAAAATAATTGTAAAAAGATTGGCATGGAAATGTTTAAAGCTATTTATTTTTTTTAAATTTATTCTATGATGAAAATACAAAATCTTGGGAGCGGGGATAGATACATTTATCCATCTTTTGCTCGAGAGCTTTATACATCCTTAGAACGATTTAAATAGTGAGGACAATTCGTTAAAATAAGGATAGGAGAATCATCATTTATTGGAGGTAGTGAGTCGTGTTAGAGCATGGGTATATTCAAATTTATACAGGAGACGGAAAAGGGAAAACCACAGCATCATTAGGTTTAGCTTTAAGAGCACTCGGACACGGCTGGAAAGTTTTGATTATTCAATTTACAAAAGGCGACAGTGCAACTTCTTACGGAGAAATTGTATCTTCATCAAAATTTCTTCCAAATCTTGACGTTGTTCAATTCGGAGTGGACTGTGTATGCTATTCACACAATGTTTGTATGGAAGATTTCAAAGAAGCCCAGAAAGGCTGGGAATTTGCAAAAAAAGCGATTAATTCAGGGGAATATCAATTAATTATTCTTGATGAAATTAATATTTGTACGGCTATGAATATGATTAAAGTTTCAGATGTAAAAGATGCGCTTTTACATAAGCCTGAAAATCTTGAAATTGTGTTAACAGGACGTTATGCGCACCCTGAGTTAAAGGCTATGGCTCATCTTGTAACGGAAATGAAACCTATCAAACACTACTTTGATATGGGAGTAATGGCAAGACAGGGTATTGAATACTAAAGTTTTAACCGGATGCATATTGTTTCCGGGAAAAACTTTTTTATGAAGGTGATGAAAATTTTAATTAGTAAATTAGTATAAAAGGTGATGAAAAAGATTTAAATATTATAGACACACAATATAAGTTAATGTAAATCCTTTTTGTTTCAGAAAATGAAATGCCGGACTAGCTTTTTTGATAGTCCGTTTTTTTTGTGCTACGCACGTAGACACATTAGGTCTAAACACAACTTTACACAATTACATAATAAATTTGCATAAAGGCATGTTTGTATTATTATTAAATTGGTTACACTAGTCTGATAGGTTTCGCCCTAGTTCAGAGGGTGCAGAACGAGGGGTAAAGACAGAAAACCCATCCGCCATAAAAAAACATAAAACCCGCTGAATGAGACAGTATAGCCCGTAGTACAACAAGTTAAAACAAAAGGAGAAAACCGATGCCAACAGCATCTATGATTGAACTTTTAGAAGCAGGTGTACATTTCGGACACCAAACTCAAAGATGGAACCCTAAAATGAAACCGTATATTTACGGTGCAAGAAACGGTATTTACGTATTAGATTTGCGCAAAACAACTGATCTGCTTGATGAAGCTTATGCAGTTGTAAGAGATTACGCAGCTAAAAATAAAAACGTTCTTTTTGTAGGAACTAAAAAACAGGCTGCCGAAGTTGTTGCAGAAGAAGCTTTAAGAGCAGGCGCTTACTACATCAACAGAAGATGGTTAGGCGGAATGCTTACAAACTTCGATACAATCAGAGGACGTATTAACAAACTCAGAGAATTGGAAGACTTCATGAATTCCGGTCACGCTGAAAAATTACCGAAAAAAGAAATAGCTAAATTGAACAGAGAATTAGGTAAGTTAAGCAAAACTTTAGGCGGTATTAAAGATATGAGAGGCTTGCCCGACATTATCTTTATCGTAGACCAGAAAAAAGAAGATATCGCAATAAAAGAAGCTAACAAATTAAACATTCCTGTTATCTGTCTGGCTGATACAAACGCTGATCCGGACGGTATAAACTATATTATTCCGGGTAATGACGATGCTATCCGCTCAATTAAGTTGATAACTTCAAAACTTGCCGATGCTGTTTTGGAAGGTAAACAACTGAGAGAAGCAAATATCAATACTAAAAAAGTAGAAGAAATTAAACCTGAAGATGCAGGCGTTTCTTCAACAGATGTTGAAGCTTCCAAAGAAGAAGAAAAAACAGAAACAGTTGCAGAATAATTAACAGAAGATAAGAAGGCAAGAAGATAAGAAGATAAGCTTATTTATAAAAATAGCCTAACTTCTTATCAGCTTATCTTCCAAGCTTCCAATAAATAAGGAGATTATAATGAACATTACAGCTCAAATGGTTAAAGAACTCCGTGACAAAACAGGCGCAGGTATGATGGATGCAAAAAAAGCGCTTGTTGAAACAGACGGAGATATGGAAAAAGCAATGGAAGTTCTCCGCCAAAAAGGCATGGCTTCCGCTGACAAAAAAATGGGCAGAATTGCAGCAGAAGGGCTTGTAGCTGCATCAATTCAAGCTGATTGCGGTGCTATGGTTGAAGTTAACTGCGAAACAGACTTCGTTGCAAAAAATGAAGAATTTAAAGCTCTTGCAAATAGTGCTGCAGAAGCAGTTGCTAAGTCAAATCCTGCTGATATAGATAGTTTCTTAAATTCAGTCTGCCCTGATTGTGGTAAAACA
>CALVEX010000124.1 GCA_944326655.1 Candidatus Gastranaerophilales bacterium
TTCTTCCATTATACACCTCTAACCTTTGTTGATGCCAATATTATATCATCAATTTCACAGGAATACCTGTCCATAATTTCTTTTGCAAAATTTTTTATATCAGCGACTCCGAGTTCGCTAGCTAAACCGCTTGCCTTTACAGGAGCACCGTCGGAATTTATATTTATTCCGGTATGAATTAAAATTGAATTAACGGACTTTGTCGCAATCGATACAGTGAGCTTTTTCCCGTCAAAAAATAAATCATCACCGTCTCTTAATATCTTAAACCCGCGTTTTTCAAGTGCTTCTTTAATAATACATATCAAAAGTCTCTGCCTGAAAACACCCTCAACCAGGCCGACATTAAACTGTTCGGAAATAAAACTGAGCATAGACTTACTGTAAATAGGTTCATTATTTATAACATCTTCTATATCAACCATTTCAGTAAGTTTTACATCGCATTCCCCAGCAAAAGCTACTATTGCATCCCCCTGAAGATTAAAATTTTTGTAAATCCAATGAGGTGCAAGCTGCCATCCTTCGTATTTTATTTCATGCTCTATTAGTTTAGTTTTCAAAAAAGTTCCTTTATATAATAAGTATCGTTATTGTATAGTAAGGCATTTTTTAACCTGACACAAGACTCACATTTACCGCAGTGTTTTTCAGTATCAGCGTAACAGCTTCTTACATATTCAAGCGGAATTCTGTTTTCCAATGCCAGCTTAACTATATCATTTTTATAATAATTTAGCAAGGGTGCAATAACTTTTGGGTGCTTTTGGGTAGAAAATTCAAATTCCGCGTTAATTCTTTCTATAAATTCAGCGGAATTATCAGGAAAAGTTTGTCCTTCTTCTTTATTTGCCCCAATTATAATATAATCGTAATCTTCACCGTCCGCAAAACTTGCGGCAATATTCAAAAAAAGTCCGTTTCTGTTCGGCACCCAAACTTTTTTAGCAGACGAGAAAGAATCATCCAAGTCTTTCCCCTCAGGGATATCGGTATTTCCGACAAGTGCGGTGTGGGTAATACTTTTAAGCCAATCTAATTTGATTACCTGATGCCTTAAATTGTAATATTCGCAAATAGATTTTGAAGCTTTTATTTCCTGCTTTAATGATTTTTGTCCGTAATCAAAAGTTAAAGCCAGCGAAATAGCATATTTGTCTTTTGTCATGCCGAGGCTGACAAGAGAGTCAAGTCCTCCTGATAAAAGAATAATACCTTTAGACATCCTCATTTACCCCGTCTGTATCTTCTTCGTACTCGGATATCATTGAAACAGCCTCCATTTTTAAAGAGTCGGAATAATCCGCGCTGTTTGCAACCTCATCCAGAATTTCACGCCCTATGAGATTATAAAGAGCAATTAATGCATTTTTCTTCACTTCTTCATCTTTATCTTCTACAAGACAATCTTTGATAACTTCTACAGCACGCGGGTTATCACTATCCATTATAGCTTCTATAGCATTAATTCTTATCTGAGGAGATTCATCCAAAAGCGAGTTTTTTAATGCATTAAAGACTCTTTCATCATGGTCGCATCTTAATTTACCAAGCGCTTCAATAACTCTTTCTTTCAAAAATGTAAACTTATTCCATATGCCCTTTTGGGTTTCAAGAATACTGACAAGAGGATCTACAGCCCTTATATCCCCGAGCATTCCAAGAGCGGAAGCAGCAGATTCGCGCAAATATACAGATTTTTCGTTCTCATCTTTTACAACTTCAATCAAAGGAGCAACAGCATACCTGTCACCTATTCTGCCTAAAGCATCAGCACATGCCAGACGGATTTTATAGTTTTCATCCCTGTTATTCAGACAGTATAAAAGCGGAGTGACAGCAGATGTATCTTTTAAATTAGCAATCGCTTTCGCACACATCACCCTTACATTTATAAACGCTTCTTTATCACCGTCAATATTTTTCATAAGCAATAAGTCCAGAAGCTGTCCTAACAAAGCTTTATCCCTTATTCTATCCGAGCACTGGATAACACACATTAATATTGCCGGATTTTTGCTTATAGAAAGGAAATAACTATAAATCTTAACAAGATTAGCCGGTTCATATGATTCATCAAGTTTTTGAATATTGGCAATTACAGAATTTGTATCATCTCCGTCAAAAATGCCGCATTTTTCCGCTATTGATTCTAAATCCAACAAATCTTTTTCCACCAATGTACCCCGTTTTTAATGCAAAATATACTATAAATATCATTTTTTTTCAAGCAAAAAGGGGATTACTACTACACATTTAGTAATAATCCCTTTTAGGTGTACAATGTTAATCAATTAACCTTTCATTTTCGCTGCTTCATCTTTTGATTTTTTATGAGCAAGGTATTTTTCGCAAAGCATATTAGCAGGTTTTGTTACTACAACAGGGACAAAGTAACGGTAAACAAATCCGAATACTATCATAGCTCTTAAAGGAGACATGCCTTTGACCTTTGTCATTAAAATTTTTGCATCATCTTCCGATGTTTTTAATAAAGTCTTATAATAGTTATGATTTTGTACAAGCTTTGCAACCTTTGGCATTGATTTTAATTCCGGTTTTGTGCCGCTTGCTTTTGCTGCCTGAATAAGTTTTTTATTAGCTGCTTTTATATCATTTTTCTGTTTAAGATAATTTTCATAGAACTTACCATCGCCTACCAAGTGCCCTGCAAATCTTGCAGTAACATTATCCCACCATCCTTTTAAGTATTTATCCAAAGCATAGGCACCTATTGTGGATACTATAAGGGTAAGTCCCTGATTCACCGCAAGAGTATTTCTTCTGTCTTTATCAAGTTTGTCATTTGTAAGAGTTCTTTGCATATACAAACCGCTTGTAATTACAGAACCGATTGTCAAACAGTGCTGATAAAAATTATCACTGTTTTTAAATTTATCGGCCAGTTTCAACAATGACTCCGACTCAACAATTTTTGATGTAAATTTTTCAGCAATGAAATCCGTAAATTTGTTATATTTTTCATTAAAATATTTAAAGAATTTTGACGGTTCTTTCATTGCCTTATTAACCATCTCGTCAGGGAGCGGTGTTTTTGCGGTAAAAGCCAGCCGAGCCGATAGCGGTTGACTATTTGTATTTTTATATCCGTAATTTTTAGGGAAAGTGTTATTAACTGTCAAATTCATTATTTAACACCTCCCAAATTAAACTGTTTAAATACCGATATGTCATTAAAATCCATCTTAGGGGTATCCGTATTATTTGTAGTGTTTACATTTTTATCTTGAGCAGGTACCGTTTTTTTCTTCTTTTCAACACCGAATACATACTTCAAAATCGGCGGAATTAAGGCAATTGTCAGAATAGCTCTCGGAACTCCGATTACCCAGTCCGGAATATTTTTTACGAGAGTTTTAAGAGTTTCTCTGCGTTTTGTCAAATTTTTTAATGTTTGTTTAGCTTCTTCCGTAATTTTTCCTGCATCTTTCAGTTTTGTCAGTTCCGCAATCTTGTCATCAATAGCCTTGAATTTTTTACCTCTGAATTTTTTCTCATCAAATATTTTTTTGATAGATTCATCAAAAGGACTTGTAATCGCCGTAGAAACCGCAAAACCAATTATCCCTGAGGCAATGGCATGACCTGCTGCGTATATTTTATCCTCTTTATCATCCTTATCTTTATCGCTCGGCAAAGCAAGAATTGTAGCCGGTCTCATGATACCTGCTAAAACTAATGCAATAAGGGCGCTTGCTGAAATATTATGTTCTTCAGAATATTTGGCCAGCCTCCCGAACCAGTTGCTAGAGAGTATTTTGTCAAGAATATTTCTATTAATAACAGTTGTGGCAGGTTTACTCTTTCCCGTAAAACTGCCACAATATACATTATTACTATATCCTCTTTTATTTTCATACACGCCCGCATCACTCTTCTCTCTAAAGTTATGAGACTCCGGATGGAGCTTAATATTGCCCTGCTTGAGGGTCGTATCATAAAGTATCGAATTTATTTTCATTTTTCACCAAAAAAATTATATCTTCTACATTCATTTTAAAACAAAGAAAAAATTTTTTTGCTACCCTTTTTAAGAAACTTTACAATTTAATTGAGTAAATAGTGAATAGTGAAGTGTGAAGGCTGTTTTAGAGAATTTATTATATCAAACATTAAATATCAAGTGCTAAATCCAGCGTTGGTGCTTTTGCAACAATTGCGCTGGAAGATATTATATCAACACCGACAGAAGCTATTCTGTTAACTGTTTCAAGCGTAACATTTCCGCTTGCCTCAACAACAGCCTTATGGTTAATAAGTTGTATAGCTTCTTTCATTTTATCTACAGGCATATTATCAAGCATAATAATATCTGCATTGACTGCTATTGCCTCTTTTACCTGTTCTAATGTATCGCATTCCACCTCAATTTTATGGGCATGGGATAAATTTTCTCTTAATTTTGAGACAGCATTTGTTATTGAACCTGACAATCTTATGTGGTTATCTTTAATCATGGCACAATCAGAAAGATTAAACCTGTGTAAAGCCCCTCCGCCTGTCTTTACGGCATATTTTTCAAACATCCTGAAATTAGGGGTAGTCTTTCGTGTGTCAACAATTTTGGAAGAGTAAGGTGCAACAGCATCTTGATATTTCCTTGTCTCCGTTGCAATTCCTGACATTCGCTGGATATAATTCAGTGCAACACGTTCGCCCGTAAGAAGATATTTAGCAGGGCCGGAAATATCCGCAATTTTGTCTCCTTTTTTTATTCTGTCGCCATCTTTAAAATAAAATTTAATCTCTATATTATCACAGAGCATATTAAATACTGTCCGAAAAACCTCGCATCCGCATAAAATACCCTCGCTTCGCGTGTTCAATGCACCTTTCAAAAAATCATCCGCACCGGCTAAATTTTCAGTTGTAATATCGCCGAAACCAATATCTTCCATAAGCGCCATTTTCACATGGTCTTCTACATACAGTTTATTTAACAAAGTCAGGTACTCCTTCTTCCCGGGTTATAAAGCTATGAAAGCATTCCTCATTTGCATTCGGGTAATCAAACCTGTAATGAGCTCCGCGGGATTCCTTGCGCTTTAGGGCACAGTAAGCCGTTAACATAGCAACAGTTAACATATTTTTAAATTCATACTCATCTCTGCTCAAACATTTATAATTCCGCGGGAATTGCGATTTCAATTTTTTAATTTCTTCAATTGCGGTTAACAAAGTTCTTCCGCTTCTGAAAATCCCGACATAATCCCACATTATATCTTGAAGTTTTTTCTTTAATGACGGAATATCAATATCATCAAGAATTACATCTTCATCCGAATATCTGTCAATAAGGGATTTAATATCCTCATCAATTTGTTTCGGCGTCTTTAGTTCAACAGATTTAAGATACTGCGCAACAGAATAAGCACAAACAACACATTCCAGTAAAGAGTTGCTTGCCAGACGGTTTGCGCCGTGAAGTCCAGTTGAAGCCGTTTCTCCTATAGCATACAAACCTTTTAACGAAGTTTGACCATTTAAATTTGTTTTTATACCGCCCATAAAATAATGTGCTGCCGGAGCAACGGGAATAAAGTCATGGGCAATGTCAATACCGTTTTCTAAACATTTCTTAGAAATTGTCGGGAAACGATTAGCAAGTTTTGACGCCTCAATACACGTAGCATTCAAATATACATTATCAAGCCTGTGTTCTTTCATCTCATTGTAATTTGCACGTGTGACAATATCACGCGGAGCTAATTCTTTGCGTTCATCATATTTTTCCATAAATTCCACGCCGTCTGCATCACACAATTTTGCACCCTCGCCTCTGACAGCTTCGGAAATTAAAAATCTTTTTTCTTCACCGTCAATAGCAAGCGCTGTCGGGTGAAATTGAACAAATTCCATATCCTGCATTATTGCTCCGGCTCTGTAAGCCAAAGCAATACCATCACCTGTAGCCCCGGCAGGATTTGTCGTGTACTTATATAACTGCCCTATTCCTCCGGTTGCCAGAATTACGGCAGAAGAATATATTGTCTCATACTCCTGCGTTTCATCATTAAATACAATTAATCCTTTACACTCGTTATTGGAATTGACAATAAGTTCAACTGCGGCAGTATTCTCATAAATATCAATATTTTCATTTTCCCGAACTTTTTTACACAAAGCCTGTTCAATCATTCTGCCCGTTGCATCGCCGCCCGAATGAAGTATCCGTCTCACACTGTGTGCCGCTTCTCTTGTAAAACAAAGATTATTATTTTCATCACGGTCAAATTCAACACCGAATTTCAACAAATCTTTTATAACTTCATCAGAATGTTCAGAAATGTATTTTACTGTATTAAATTCACTTAATCCGGCACCGACCTTAATAGTATCGGATATATGCGATACGGTAGAATCCGCTTTATTTTCTTTCATCACTCCGACTATTCCGCCCTGTGCATAATAAGAATTACTCTCTCCGAACTTTGACTTCGTAACAATAAGAAGCCCGTCAGAAAGATTTACCTGCTGCTCTATTTTTAATGCGGAATACAAACCCGAAATGCCGCTTCCTATTATAACTGCCGAATATTTGGAATATTTCATGATACACCTTATGTATACTTACCATTTACATAATAACGCAAAATAAATTATTTTACCATTAATAAATATTAAGATTTAATTAAAAATCGGCAAAAAATATTCTTTACGATTTTTAAAGCGCAGGTAATCAATTAAAAAAAGGAGAAAATAATGCACAATACTATTAACGTGACAGGACAAAATCCGCAATTCGGTATGGCTTTCAGAATGCCGACAGATAAAAGTGAGCTTGTAAAATTAGGAGAATTAGTAAAAATAGATACAAGAATTGGTAAAAGAGGATTTGCACAATTAAAAAAAGAGATGGACAAATGCAAACATTTTGACCTGAAGTTTCATCCTTCAACAGAAAAAGATTCAATACAAATTATAGATAACCAGACGGGAAAAGTAGTCAACGAATATTCATCAAATAGATGGCAAGGAGCCGCTGAACCTTTTGTTGAGCACGAGGTTATACCGTTTTTTAGCGAGAGGGTATCGATGGATAAGCCTTTCAGAAAAACTCTTGCAAGACTATTTGCTCCGAAAAAATTCATGCCGGAATTTTTATACAACGCGGCAGAAAACGCTAAAAAACTTGAACAAGAAGCAGTAAAAGCTGAATCTATAGTCAACGAACTAAATAAACTGGCATAACACCAAAAAGCCTCTTTAAAAAAGAGGCTTTTTAATATTTGTCGTAATTATTCCCTTGACATACAAAAAAACTAAATAAATTTGTCATTCTGAGCCTAACATATGAAATTCTTCGGGGCCCTGCCCTCAGAATGACAGTTAGGCGAAAAATCGCATAACTCTTCTGTACGTCAGATAATTATGATATTTATTATTTTTTTGCTTTTTCAGGAGCCGGAGCTTTTTTGTCAACTTCATTCATTTCATATTTTTTAGCCGGATTCATTTTATGTTTTTTATAAGGGCAATCCGGAGCAAATTCGCTTCCGTAATACATCGGTACATCATATCTCGGCATTGACATCGGACATGAACATCTTACCGGAACACCCACAGATGCATAATACAAACATAATGCCACAAGACAGCCTACAAAAGAAGCCACAATATTAAATAAAAATTTCTGAAAATCAGGACTTATAGCCCAGCTTCTGTACTCAAAATTTGGTCCTTTGGTTTCGTCGCTCATAAAGCCTCCTTTTCTTAAAAAAATGTACTACTGAATAACTCAAAATATATTATAACGTATTTTTTCAAAAAATAAACCTCTTTTTAAAATTTATATAAAAAAAAATTTGATTTCCCATCTAAATCCAAATATTATTTATCAATCAGCTTGACATAATATAATTCCTAAAACTTAACAATTACGGGATTAATTAGATTTACAAAAAATTTATAAGTAATATAGGGAGAAAAATTATGACAATAAATGTATTACTTGTAGAAGACCAAAAACTTATCCGTGTAGGATTAAAATCTCTTTTTGAAGGACAAAACGATATTGAGGTGACAGCCGAAGCCCAAACCGGAAAAGAAGCGGTAGAAAAATTCCGTTCAAATCATCCGGATGTCGTGGTGATGGACATCGGACTTCCGGATATATCAGGGATAGAAGCGACAAAACGCATCCTTGAGATTAATAACAAAGCAAAAGTCATAATATTAACATCACATTTAAGCGAACAAGAAGTTATTGACGCACTTCATGCCGGAGCCTGTGCCTATGCAATGAAAGATATCAGCACCGAGATTTTGCAGATGGTTATCAAAACAGTTGTAGACGGAGCAATGTGGCTTGACCCGCAGGTAGTTCCCATACTCAGGGAAAAGAACTGCGGAGTAATTCCGCCGCGTCAAATGTCAAGGGCAATGTTCAAAGAACAGCACGCAAATCTTACACAAAGGGAATACGAAGTCTTAAAGCTTGTCGTTGACGGGCTTTCTAACAATGAAATTGCTCAAGAGCTTACTATTTCCGAACACACTGCAAAAGCCCACGTTTGTAATATTATTCAAAAACTCGTTGTGGACGACAGAACACAGGCAGCAGTCAAAGCCCTAAAAGAAGGGTTGGTTTAGTGATTTATATCGGAGTTTTCAACAAATATAATGAAATCCCCACCCTCTTAAAATAAACTCAGGGGCGGAGTAAAGTTGAGATCCCGAAATAAATTCGGGATGACATATAACTTTATTAGTTATTTATATACAAATCTACACAAAACAATAAAATGTCATGCTGAACTTAACCCTTAGTTTAACTATTGAAATCTCCTGAAATTTCTGGTATATTAGAAAAACCGGACGAGGATAACATTTATGAAAACTAATATACTATCAAATTTTAAAGGAGATCTGGCAGGCGGTATAACTGCCGGAATAATCGCGCTCCCGCTTGCAATAGCTTTCGGGGTATCAAGCGGACTTGGGGCAACAGCAGGTATTTACGGGTCAATCATTGTCGGAATGCTTGCCGCTATATTCGGCGGAACCCCGACACAAATATCAGGGCCTACAGGGCCGTTAACAGTGGTTGTTGCATCTGTCATTGCCACACATTCTTCTAATCCCGAGCTGATTTTTCCCGCGATATTTTTATCAGGGATATTCCAGATTGTTCTGGGAATTTTCAAAGTCGGAAAGCTTGTAAATTTTATACCTTATCCTGTTATATCAGGTTTTATGAGCGGTATCGGGACAATAATAATTCTTTTACAGGTAAACCCGTTTTTAGGGCTGGAATTTTCCGGGACTCCGGTAGAAGGTTTGATAAATGCACTCAAATCTTCGCACAACATTGATCCGCAAAGCGTAATACTGGGCTTAATCGCTCTGGTTATAGTATTTTTCACGCCTAAGAAAATTGCAAAAATTATCCCGCCGCCGTTAATTGCGTTAATAATCGGAACAATCAGCGCAGCGGCTTTTAATTTTGACGTGAATACAATAGGAGAAATTCCAAGGGCACTGCCGTCGCTTATTTTACCTAAATTCAGTCTTGATACAATTGAAATAATTATTCCTATAGCTTTAACTATTGCTGTTTTAGGCTCAATAGACTCTCTTTTGACATCACTTGTTGCAGATTCTATGACCAAGACCAAGCACGAATCAAATAAAGAATTAATCGGACAGGGTATCGGAAACATGGCGGCCGCAATGTTCGGCGGGCTTGTATCCTGCGGAGCTACAATGAGAACTGCCGTCAACATCAGAAGCGGCGGGAAAACACGTCTTTCAGGGGTTATCCATTCAATATTTCTTATTATGATAGTTGTATTCTTTGCACCGGTTGCCGCTAAAATTCCACTTGCAGTACTGGCAGGAATTTTAATTAAGGTTGGGGTAAGTATTATAGATTATAAATTTATAAAACTTCTGAAAGCTGCGCCGAGAAACGATTTGCTTGTAATGCTTCTTGTATTTTTAATCACTATATTTGACGACTTAATATTAGCCGTTGGCGTCGGAGTTGTTTTATCGTCTATTCTTTTTGCCGCAAATGTTGCAAGGCAGACAGATATAAAACTTGTCGGACTTTCAAATATCACTGATGAAAACTATATTGATGAAGATTTAAAAAATAAAACGATGATTATGCATATTGACGGAACTCTTTTCTTCGGTTCAGCTTCCCAGATTGCATCAAGAATTGATGAAGTTTTAGACAATAAAACAATAATTATCGACTGTTCAAATATCAAAAGTATGGATATATCAGCGGTTTTTGCGCTTGAAGATCTGGTTTTAACACTTAAAGGAAAAAATGTAAGAGTTATAATTATCTTCAACAACCGCGAAGTTGCAGCGTCAACATTAAAATTGGGTCTAAGAAAACTTATCGGTTCAAACGATATAGCGTTTTCTTCACAGGAAGCTGTTGAAAATATACAAAATTAAGAAAAAATGTTATTATAATCTTATATTAAGAAGGAGGGAATATGAAAAAATTACTCGTATTATTATGTATGCTGCTGGCAGTACAAAGTGCAGGTTATGCAGATTTGGAAACCGACATGCACCAGGCTTACATTGCCAAAATTCAGGCACAGGATATAACTTACAACACATATAACTTTTTTAGCGCAATAAGCAATGGTAATGTCCAGCTCGTTGACCTGTTTTTAAAAGCCGGAATGAACCCCGACTCAACATTTTTGAAAACTCCCGCAATATATGTCGCAATATCAAGCAATCAAAATGAAATCGTAAAAATGCTTCTTGAGAACAAAGTAGATCCGAATAAAGAAGTTGCCGGACTTTCCCCGTTGATTATGGCAATAAGAAACAAAGATGCACAAATTGTTCAAACACTTATTGAATACGGTGCCGATGTCAACAAAGAAGTAGGTTACACAAAACCGCTTGCCTACGCTATTCAAAAGAAACAGCCCAAAATTGTTGAACTGCTTATTAATGCAGGAGCAAAACCGGATAATGAAATTTTAATCAAGGCTTTGAAATCTGACGATAATTATATAAAAAATACGGTTTTAACAAGATTTAAGACAATGGATTAAAAAAGAGGCTTTATAAAGCCTCTTTTTTTAAGCGTTTTTCTCTTTTTCCTTTTCTTTCGCTTTATCTTTTTCTTTTACTTCATCTATCTTTTCAGCGACTTTTTCCTTAACGTTATGCGCTTTTTCTTTAATATCTTCTTTTACTTCATGGGCTTTTTCTTTTACTTTTTCCGCGTCTGCTTTAACATTTTCTTTAATTTCTTCGGCTTTTTCTTTAGCCTTATGCGCTGCATCATGCATCTTTTCTTTCATTGTTTCTTTATCATTTTCGTTTTTCATAGAATATTCCTTTCATTTAATTATACAAATACATTATTTACTCTTTAAGCACAAAATTTATCCTTAATAAGTATAAGAACATAGTTAAACCTGCTTAGTATAACAGAGCAATTTGTTATTTCTTAAATTCCCTGACAGAACACATTCTGTTTTCGGGGCTCCAAACCCTGTTGTGAGCCTTGCAGTTTTCTTCGGTAATAACAATGATTTCATTATCAAGTTTTGTTTTTGTGCCTTCAGGACATATACCTGTATCAATACACATATTAAAAGCAGTAAATTCATAATAAATATTTTTTGTAAGAAATATTACACCAGAAAACAATGAAATTAAAATAAATATTAAAAAAAACTTTTTCATAATTAAATGATAAATCATTTTTACAAAAATACTTTAATTTTATTTCCGTTTTTATAAATCAACAATTATATATGAATACTTTTATAAATATACTTAAGAATTTATATCACAGTTTCCGCTAAACATGTGCAACACTGTCATGCTGAACTTGTTTCAGCATCTCTCAGATGTTAAATCCTAAATTTATTTCAGTGGTAACAATTTAGATATTGTTCAGGGTAAATTGTTATACAAGTCTCTGCACTTAAGTATTGAATTTTCATAAATTTTAGAGTACAAATATATAAAATGTAAGTTTAGAGGTGAATGAATATGGATACTTACGGTATTGAAAAAATCGGAATAATTAATCCCAAAGCTGTTTATCGGAACCTTAGCCCGGCAGAATTAGTTGAAAAAGCCTTAAACCGAAAAGAAGGCATTTTAAGCAGCACAGGAGCTTTTGTTGTGACAACAGGGAAATATACAGGACGGTCACCTAAAGATAAATTTATTGTCGACACTCCTGCTGTTCATAATAAAATTGCCTGGGGTAAAGTTAACAAACCTATAAGCCGGGAAAAATTTCTTTCACTAAAAGAAAAAATAACCGCTTATTTCCAAAACCGTGAAGTCTTTATTTTTGACGGCTTTGCAGGAGCCGATAAAAATTATACAAAAAAATTCCGTGTCATTAACGAATTAGCCAGCCAGAATATGTTTATCCATCAACTTTTAATACGCCCGACAGAAGCGGAATTATCCTGTTACAATGAACCGGATTACACAATAATATGTGCTCCGGGATTTAAATGTAACCCTGAAGCCGACGGTGTAAATTCTGAAGCCGCAATTATTATTGATTATGAAGCCCGTTTAATACTTATATGCGGATCAAAATACTCCGGAGAGATAAAAAAAGCAGTATTTTCAACAATGAATTATATAATGCCCGAGAAAAATATACTACCGATGCATTGTTCTGCGAATATGGATCCCCAAACAGGCGAAACTGCAATATTTTTTGGATTATCCGGAACAGGAAAAACAACACTTTCAGCAGACCCTAACAGGAAATTAATAGGGGATGACGAACACGGCTGGTCTCCGGACGGAATATTTAATTTTGAAGGCGGCTGTTACGCCAAATGTATAAACCTTTCTGAAGAACATGAGCCGCAAATTTATAATGCAATTAAATTCGGTGCACTTGTTGAAAATGTCGCCATTGATTCCAAAACACGGGAACTTGATTTTACAAATGACAGTTTAACCGAAAATACACGTGCTGCTTATCCGGTTGAATATATTAAAAATGCACAAATTCCGGGGAAGGGCAGAATTCCAAAAGTGATTATCTTTTTAACAGCCGATGCTTTTGGTGTTTTACCGCCAATTTCCAAATTAGATAAAAATGCGGCAATGTACCACTTTGTTACCGGTTTTACATCAAAACTTGCAGGTACGGAACGCGGTATTACAGAACCGCAGCCGACATTTTCAACGTTATTCGGAGAACCTTTTATGCCGCTTGAGGCATCTGTTTATGCCAAAATGCTCGGTGATAAACTTGAACAATACGGAACAAAAGTTTATCTGGTAAATACCGGCTGGGCAGGAGGAAGCGCATCGTCAGGAGCCAAAAGAATAAAATTAAGCTATACAAGAGCAATGGTTACTGCTGCAATGAACGGAACATTAGACAACACAGAATTTAAGCACCATGACATATTTAACGTTGACTACCCCGTTTCATGCCCGGGTGTTCCTGATGAAAATCTTGATGCCCGTGAAATGTGGGCAGATAAAAAAGCTTATGATGAGCAGGCAAACAAACTTGCCCAAATGTTTGTTGATAACTTTACCGCAAAATATCCTGATATTCCTTCAGAAATTGCTGCGGCAGGGCCTAAACCAAAAAATTACTCTGCAAAATAAATATATAAACAAATTTTCCTAGGGTTCCGCGGATAAATTATCCGGCTGGTCCGAGAGGAAAAGCAAGATAAAATCTTGTACACGGAAGGATAAAAGCCAGGGAGATATTATAAATAATATCTCCCTGATTTTATGTAAAAAAGAAAGGGAAAAAAATATGGAATGGATTATTTTATTTATAGCAGGTTTATTTGAAATCAGCTGGGCTGTCGGTTTAAAATTTTCACACGGTTTCACAATAATATTGCCCACTGTCTTAACAATTATCTGTATGATAGCAAGTTTCTATTTTCTTGCACTTGCCCTAAAAAGCCTGCCTCTTGGCACAGCTTATGCAATATGGACAGGTATAGGAACAATAGGTACAGTAATATTCGGTATTATTCTATTTAAAGAGCCGGTAACTGCCTTAAGACTGTTTTGTATTACATTGATTATCTGCGGCATAACAGGTTTGAAACTAATTACAAAATAAATTCTGGATTAAACGATTAAAAATTTGAATAGAGAGTACTTGATTTTTGTTTTTCAGCATTTAATAATATAAAAGTCGGGAGTGTCCTTGATGTGAAAAAATAAATAACGCGGGATGGAGCAGTCTGGTAGCTCGTCGGGCTCATAACCCGAAGGTCGTTGGTTCAAATCCAGCTCCCGCAACCA
>CALVEX010000125.1 GCA_944326655.1 Candidatus Gastranaerophilales bacterium
TAATGATAAAGTAAGACAGGGAAGTCTGGCGGTTGTCAGAAATACAAATGCCTTGAGTCTTTTAATTGAAGTTTCATATCTTATAAATCCCGAGGATAACGCAAATTTGATTAACCCTGACTTTCAACAACAGTATGCAAAAGCCATTGCAGACAGTTTGGAAAAATATTTCGGAAGATAGTTAAATGTCCAAAAGGGAAAATCCTGTTGGCAAATACACCTCTGTCAGTTCATATAAATAAGATGTTTTTACACCTATAGCTTCTGCAACTTGGGCTATTGTAGTAACATTAAAATCTTTTTTAGCATTAACAAGTGTGCTGAGTGTTGATGTTGAAATCCCGTATTCAATTGCAATACGGGAAGGTTTTCTATTCCCGATACAGTGTTTTGCGGCTTTAGATAGAGCCTTTAAGTAAATCTGTTTTTTCATTTCTTTAGTTAGCATTTTAATATTGTAAAAATAACGTTATAATTTTTCTTTCGTGAACGCGAAATATTAAAATTGTTTTATGTAACAAAATGTAAATTTGAATTTTAAAATGGCTAAAACCCTGATATAATCCCTCATAGGATAGGATAGGATAGGATGTATTGCACCCGTAGCAATTTTTTTAGCCTGTAAAACTTTATAAAACTGTGTAGGTTAAAACAAAAAAAGAAAGCAGGTAGAAATTATGTCAATGGATACAAGATTATTTAATCGTGGTGGTCGAACTTATTTATTTACAAAAGAAACAAATACAATTCATGGTGACCCTAAGTCTTATAAGGCAACTTTACGTGAAATTAAATATGACGGCTCAGTTTCAGAACCGTTTATAACAAAAGAGAGAGGTGCTTCTACTATTACAAGAAAGAATTCTCATTATAGAGATGTTTCTTCTAGTATTAATCCTTGGTCTTTTGAAATTACTGATGGTGATAAATTAACACTTTCCGGTTGCTTACAAGGAGGAAAAGTTAAAGCCGTAGACGAATTAAAAATTCCTGTTGATGGGAATGGGAGAATATCCGGTGATTCTTTAGAAAACCTTTCACCTATTGCAAAAAGATGGCTGAGAAAAGTTGGTGAATTTTTAGCAAAAGTTAAATAGGTAATTTTTAAGGATATGACACCGGAACAAGTTCTGTGTGGCAGTAAATAACAGGTCGGGCAGAAGCCCGACCTGTTAATATTGTGAAAATTTCATTTAGACTGATTCAAAGAAAACAGGCTTATCATCTTACACTCTTATCTTCTTAATAACTATTTCCCTGTTACGTAATTAAGAAGAGTTCTGACACCTGCACCTGTTGCACCTGCGATAAATTCTTTTTGCGGTTTTTCAAGATATGCAGTACCGGCAATATCTATGTGGCACCATTTTGTATCTTTTACAAATTCCTGTAAAAATACGCCAGCGGCTGATGCTCCGCCGTAACGCGAACCTGTGTTTTTCATATCCGCAATATCTGATTTCAGGCTGTCTTTGTATTCTTTGAACATAGGCAGCTGCCAGTATGTTTCGCCTGAATCTTTTGCGGTTTTGATTAGTCTAGCAATCATTTCTTCATCGTTGCCCATAATTCCCGATGCAACTGTGCCGAGAGCTACCATGCAGGCACCTGTAAGAGTTGCAATATCAATTACTTCATCAACTCCGAGCTCGCATGCATAACATAGTGCATCTGCAAGAGTTAATCTGCCTTCCGCATCTGTATTATCTACTTCTATGGTTTTACCGTTTTTAGCTGTTAAGATATCACCCGGTTTGTAAGATGAGCCCGACGGCATATTTTCACAGGCTGCAATTATACCGTGAACTTCCACATCAGGCTGTAACTTTGACAACGCCTTCATTACACCTAATACACACGCTGCTCCTGACATATCATCTTTCATTGTAAGCATTGATGACGGCGGTTTAATATCAAGTCCGCCGGAATCAAAGCAGATGCCTTTACCTATAAGTGCAATTTTTTTCTTAACATTTTTGCCCGTATATTTCATGTGAATGAATTTAGGCGGCTGAACGCTCCCTTGAGCAACTGCCAGGTATGCACCCATTCCCATTCTTTCAATTTCTTCTCTATCAAATACTTTTGTTTCAATTCCTTCAAAGCCTTTTGCGATTTCTGCAAGTTTAGAAGGTGTTGCAATCTGCGCCGGAGTATTTGCAAGGTCTCTTGTGAACTTCATTGAGCCGCCAAAAATAATTCCTTCGTTTACATCTTCCTGCGAGAATTTTGCAAACGTTATTTCTTCAAGATGATGTGCTTTTTCTGATTTATATTTATCATAAGCATAATCAGCTATCATAGCTCCGATTGCTGCTGATTTTCCGTAATCTGTATTTACATCGAAGTCAAAAGCCGCTTTTTTAGCTTTAATCTGGTGTAATTTTTTTACGGCTTTAGCAACAGCTTCTCTCATTTTGTTGCGGTCAAATTCCTCTTTTTTGCCGAAGCCGACAATAAGAATTTTGTCTGCCGGAATTTTACCTAAAGTGTGCAGAAGATAAGTTTGGCCAAATTTACCTTCAAAGTGGTCTTTTTCTACCGCATAAGTATTTGCAAGTTCCTGCGAAGTTTTTTCATCTTCAAATTTATTTATTACTAACACTTCAACAGGAGTATTTTTAACGTCTTGTGAAACTTTAATTTCCATAGTGGCTCTCTCCTTTTTTACAGAGGTTAGTATAACACTTTTGTATTTTTTTGTAAATCAACATTTTTGGGGACTTATATCGCAGTTTATACTAAATATGGTAAAAAGCGTCACCCCTGAAATGAATTCAGGGCAGGCTCTGAACTTGTTTCAGGGTCTAACAATATAGAGATTCCGAAACACGGAGGTCAATCCGACGTTCGGAATGACATTATGACTGTATTTTGAATACATTTAGTGTAAACTGCGATATAAACCCCCATTTTTTGATATATGTATCAATTTTTAAATTTATACTATACAAAAACACATAATCGTGATATGATATTGACAGATGTAGTAGGTAAATATTTTTTGGAAATATATGCAATAAAATTAATTTAAATAGTTAAATAGTTTGAAGCTCGATAGGATATATGTATCGGGCATTGCGTGTATTATTAAAAAATAG
>CALVEX010000126.1 GCA_944326655.1 Candidatus Gastranaerophilales bacterium
ATTACACTTTCAACATTATTTACCATAACTTCGTTGTTAGGAGCATTTTTCTTTACAGCAAGGTGCTCAACTCTTGTTTTGCCAAGATACTGTTCTTTTACCAAATCAAGTTTTTCTTTTAATCTTGCCAAAAGAACAGCAGCTTCAGCTCTTGACAGGTTGTCATTAGGTCTGAGCTCTCTTGAATCAGGATAGTTTACGTAAATACCGTAATTGATAGTTTTAGCATAAACTTTCTTTGCCCATGCAGGAATTGCAGAAGCATCTTTGAACTGATTAAGAACAGAAGTATCAGCATCCATATCTTTTGTTATGTGGCTGATAACAGACTGTGCTTCCGATCTCAAAACCGGTCTGTCAGGTCTAAAAGTGTTGTCCGGATAACCATAAACCAAACCTAACTGCTGTGAACGCAAAATGTTGTCGTAATTAGGGTTGCTTTTTGAAACATCAGTAAATTTGTTTGAAATATTAACGTTGATGTTTTCATCTGATAATACTTTCAACAAAGCATTAACAAATTCGACCCTGGTAATTGTTTTTTCAGGATTGAAACGATCTCCTGATAAAGTCATAATATTGTTATCAACAACAATATTAATTTCCTTGCTTGCCCAATAATTCTGATTTACATCAGCTATTGAAGCAGCAAGGACAGAAACGGCATTAAATGCTACCAAGCATAAAGCCATAACTCCTGAAATAATTCTTTTCATTTTTACTTCCTCATATTTACTAGTAAACCTTTTTTGTGTATGATTATAACGTAAATTTGAATATTTGTAAACATGTAAATTAAAAATATTAATTATTTACCCAATAAAGAAAGGAAAATTATGAATAGTTACACTATGACGAAAATCGTTGCAACTCTTGGACCGGCAACGTCAACAAAAGAAAAAATCAGAGAGCTTTTACATGCAGGTGTTACCATGTTCAGATTAAATTCTTCACATGGCGATGTTGATATGCACAAAACAAATTTATCTTACATAAGAGAGCTTGAAAAAGAAGAAAAAACACTAATTCCGGTACTTTTAGACCTTCAAGGCCCTAAAATCAGAATCGGCAATTTGCCTGAGTCAATTGAAATTACAAAAGGACAAATTCTTAAATTCCGCCACCAGCCTGAAGTTACAGGTGATATTTTACCTGTAGATTACAAAGGGATGGCAGATGATGTTACTCCCGGCGAAAAGATTATGATAGATGACGGAAAAATTCAGCTTGAAGTTGTAAAAGTTGAAGACAAAGTTATTTTCGCAAAAGTTTTGACCGACGGTTTGTTAAAACAAAGAAAAGGTATTAATATTCCGGGCTCACAAGGCAGTCTTGATGTTTTAACCGAAAGAGACATTAAATTTGTGGAATTTGCCGCTCACAACGATATTGACTATCTTGGCTTATCATTTGTAAGACAGGCCTCTGATGTTGTTAAATTAAGAGAATTGCTTCACGGACACGGAAATACAACCGCAAAAATTATTTCTAAAATAGAAAAACCGCAGGCCGTTGAAAATATTGACAGCATTATCGAAGTATCTGACGGTATTATGGTGGCAAGAGGCGACCTTGGTATTGAAATTTCAACTGAAAAAGTACCTATTGTTCAGAAAACAATTATCAGAAAAGCAAATGCCAAAAGAAAAGTTGTAATTGTTGCAACTCAGATGCTTGACAGTATGATTGAAAATCCTATTCCGACCCGTGCGGAAACATCAGATGTCGCAAACGCCATTCTTGACGGAACAGATGCTATTATGCTTTCCGGAGAAACTGCAGCAGGTGCTTATCCTGTAGAAGCAGTTGCTATGATGAAAAAAATAGCGGATGCAGTTGAAGAATCACCGTTTATGAGAAAAAATAAATTTCCGCGCAAAATGATTGAGGAAGAAAAAGATTCTCAGGCAATGGCAATAGGTATGTCAATTGCTGATATGGCAAGAAAAATGAATATTAAGGCTGCAATTGCCCTTACGGGAAGCGGATTTACGGCAGCAATGCTTGCAGAAGCAAAACTGAGTGTTCCTATTTTTGCCTGCTGTCCAAACAGACATATATGCCGCGATGTAAAACTATTCAGAGGCGTATATCCTATTCCTCTTGATTTTAACGGTTCAATCGACAAAGCTTCTATTGCAATCCTTGATGAATTCCTTATTAATGATTTAGGACTTGCAAAAGGGGATTATGTCGTAATTACAGGTTCTGTACCGGAACTGCTTGTCGGCGGTACAAACTTCATTAAAATTCATGAAATAGGAAAGAATTAATAAAAATAAACAAAACTCCTATATAACAAAAGCCCTGAATAATCAGGGCTTTTTCTTTTTGGCAGAGTAAAATTATAAGAATAAGACCACCAGCTTTGCATAGGCAATTATTTTATTTCATCACCAACAGAGTGAGGAGTATATGTGAATTTTTCCGTAGCAAGTAAATTTGAAAGATAAACATGAGGGCTGAGTTTTTCACTTGAAGCAAGTATATTTACCTGAAAAACATCCGCACCGTATTGATTTGGAGATTTATCTACCCCGTTTGCATCAACATATATAACCGCACACACATTATTAGTAACGTATTTAATCATAGGTTGACCATTATCATCAAGTACGTAATTTCCTTTGTCATCTGTAATATGCGATTGAACTTGTCTGGGACATTCATTATATTGTAAGACCATATATGCAGCGCCTGAAGCTGATACAAAAAACGGAGCCCTGAAACTATCAGAATATATTGCATGTCCGTATCCGTCATTTGTTGGGGTATATCCTTTTACAAGAGTATATTTACATATACCTTTTTGTTTTGTTTTGGAACAGTACGTTGCTCCTTTGAAACTCTTGTATAATCGTTGTAATAATTCTTCTGAAGTCCCTGATGTATCAGAAATACATGTTATATCACTGCAGGAATTTTGTGCGGCATAAAGTTTTACGGCATTTTCTAACTCTGAATAAGACTTTTTAACCTGTGTGAGCAATAATTTATCTTGATATTTTTTAGTCAAAGAAGGTAAAGTCATTGCGGCAACAACACCTATTACTCCTAGTGTAATCAATACCTCAGCTAATGTAAAACCAAACTTATGCATATTACAGTTCTTTCCTTTTAGTTATAACATATATTTATATATATTATAACTTAATATTAGTTATAAGTCAATGTTTGTATAATTATAACTAATGAATAAGCAGGAGCTTTTAAAAAAATTGGGGAAAAATGTTAAAATAGCGCGCATCAAGAAAGATTGGACACAAGAAAAATTTGCGGAAATTCTTGATGTGAATACAAACTACATTGCCTGTATAGAATGCGGACGGCAGAACATGTCTCTCGGTAAAATTCTTGAACTTGCCCAGGCACTTGAGGTTGACATTGAGGTATTGCTGAAGTTTAATAATTAAGATGTTAAGAGAGATAAAACTTGTTTAATACACAATTTGAACATAAACAGTTCTTGTTCTGGCTTTATTATCAAAATCAATCAGAACAATCTGCTGCCACTGCCCCAGCTGCAGTGCACCGTCAATTAAAGGAACCATAACGTTATTACCAATAATGGAAGCCCTGACATGCGCATAACCGTTTCCATCGTGCCATGTTTCATCATGATGGTAACCTTCTTTAACCGGAGCGATTTTTTCAAGAGCCTCTGGCAAATCAACAAGCAGCCCGGGTTCAAATTCAATATTAGTAATGGAAACAGTACTTCCTGCGACATAAACATACACAGCAGCCGACTGCAATGAGTGATTGTAAACGGCATGTTTAACTTTTTGGGTAATATCAATTATATCCGTAAACCCCTGAGTGTTAATCGTGAATTTTTCATTTATTACTGTCATACATACCCCTTAACTATTTATTTAACCGTAAATTTCATCCGAATAAAAAGCAAATTCCAAATGATTTATAATAACTGTATCGCCGTCCTTAATTCCTTTTTTTGAAAGTTCATCAAAGACACCCATTCCTTTTAAAATATTTTGCAGCCTGATAACCTGTTCTGCATTTCGTTCATCGGTAACAGAAGCCAGGCGTGAAATTTTACCTCCCTGCACGATAAAAGTATCTTTTGCTACTTTAAATATTTCAAACTCGCTGTCATCATTATTGTAAGCGCCTAAATCTTCTTCAACATCGATATTTAAAACATCCTTAGGAATTTCATCAACTTTATTTGAAATAAAATCCGTAAATTTATCCAAATTTTCACCGGTTACGGCAGAAATCTCAAAGACATCAGCCGCAGCAGATTGGAATTTGTCAAATACTTCTTTTCTTTTTTCCTCATCAACTGCATCAATTTTGTTCAACACGACAACCTGATAGAGATTTGAGAGGTGTTTGGAATATTTTTCAAGCTCTTTATTAATTTTTGTATAATTATCAAAAGGATTTTCGTCTGTTATGTCCACAAGGTGAACGAGAAATCTGCATCTTTCAACATGCCGTAAAAAATCATGTCCCAAACCGACACCTTCAGAAGCGCCCTCAATAAGACCGGGGATATCTGCCACAACAAATCCGTCCCCTGAGCGTTTTTTTACAACCCCAAGATTAGGAATTAAAGTTGTAAAAGGATAATCGGCTATTTTTGGTTTTGCAGAACTTATTCTGCTAATTAAGGTTGATTTGCCCGCATTTGGCATTCCGATAAGCCCGACATCCGCAATTAATTTTAATTCAAGAAGCAGTTCACGCTCAATAGATGGTTCACCCGGTTCACAGAATTGCGGGGCTCTCTTTTGGGCAGTGGCAAAACGTGCATTACCTCTTCCGCCCCTGCCGCCCTTGGCAACAAGAACTTTTTGCCCGTTTTCTGTCATATCAGCTATTATTTTACCTGTTTTAATATCTTTTACAACAGTCCCGACCGGAACTTTTATAATAAGCTCTTTTGCGCAGGCACCGTGCATATTTTTTATACCGCCGTTTTCGCCGGGCTGTGCTTTGAATACAGATTTATGCTTGAAATCTAAGAGGGTTGACATATTTTCATCCGCAACCAAATACACGTCTCCGCCATTGCCGCCGTCTCCGCCGGCAGGTCCTCCTTTATCAACATATTTTTCCCTCCGCCAGGCAACCATTCCGTTACCGCCGCGGCCCGATACAACACGTATTTTGGTTTTATCAACAAATTTCATTTTTTACACCGATATATGTCATTCCTAACTTGTTTCAGAAACTCTTTGTAATATAATAATACTACTATGAAAAATATAAAAAACAAATTATTCTCAAAGGAAGCTGTTACAATAGGGCCGGAAAGCGGATATGACAATTATATAATGGCAATAGAATCAAGCTGCGACGAAACAGCCTGCGCAGTAGTCAAAAACGGACGAGAGGTAATCGCGAATGTTGTAGCATCACAAATAAAAACACACGCGCAATTCGGAGGGGTTATTCCCGAAATTGCGGCAAGAGAACACTTGGATTCAATAAATATAGTAATAGATGAAGCATTTAAACAGGCTCAGGAAAACTCCGGCATAACCCCTCAGGACATAACGGCATTTGCGGCCACGGTAGGCCCGGGGCTTGTAGGATGCCTGCTTGTAGGATTAAATGCCGCAAAAACACTTGCCTTGACTTATGATAAGCCGTTTATCGGAGTAAACCATTTAAATGCACATCTTTGCGGGAATTACCTTGATACGGATTTAAAGCCGCCGTTTATGGCACTTCTTGTCAGCGGCGGACATACACAGATTATTGATGTAAAATCTTATTCCGAACAAAATATACTCGGAGAAACTATTGATGATGCTGTGGGAGAAGCCTACGACAAAGTTGCAAGACTCATCGGACTTCCTTATCCCGGCGGGCCTAAACTTGACAAACTTGCGCAGGAAGGAAATCCGAACGCATTTAAACTTCCGGAAGCCAAAGTTGACGGCTGCAATTTCAGTTTCAGCGGGCTTAAAACAGCGGTTCTTCGTCTTGTAAAATCTTTTGACGGAAAAGAAAGGCCCGTTAAAGATATTTGTGCAAGTTTTCAGGAATGTGTATCATCTACTCTTTTGCATAAACTTAAAAAGGCTCTTGAAAATTCGGGCTATAAACAGGTTGTAATTGCGGGCGGAGTTGCCGCAAACTCTGAAATACGCAAAAAAATCTTCGCGCTTGAAAATGAAGGGTACAAAGTTTTTGCCCCGCCAATGAAATACTGCACGGATAATGCAGCAATGGTCGCGTCCTGCGCTTATTTCAACACAAATACATTTGATGATGTGAATACGGAAGTTTTCTCAAGAGTACATTAAATGTTTAAAATTGTAAACATTACACTTTCAAAGTAGCAAAAAAATTTTATTACTATTTTAGTAGTATATAAAATCATCTTGGGAAAATAACTATACTATGAAATCTTCTTGCGGAACTAAACAGTTCCGCATTATTATTTAAAAAAGCAAAAAAATTTTATTACAGTTTTTAAAAATATCATGAACAACATAACAAACCACAATAATAACTATAAACCACATTTTTCAGGAGGAATTACAAGAAAGCTGTCAAGGCGTTACTATCATTGCGAACCTGATATTGTCCAGATCTTTGACAAACATCCGCAGAAAAAAGGAATTGCAGGCCGCCTGCCCGCAAGCTGGATAAAACCTCTCAACAGTTCTTCAGCCGGCAACAAACGAAATATAATAAATCGAATTTACATATGTATTGCAGAAACAATTAAGATTGCAAATACAAATTCTAAAAAGGCAGCAGATAATCTTAATTCAATACTCAAAAAATACAAAATATTACGTCCTGACCAAAGCTACAGCATCAAAAAAGCAGATACGTCAGGTGCAGTTTACACGGCAAATGGCTATATTTTATACGGAAAAAATATTGATAGTTTATTTATTAAAGAATTTGCAGATTTAAGCGGTAAAGATCCCAGACATTACCGCTGGATGACAGAAAAAAACGGAAAATTTGTAGAACTTGCAAGAGCATTACATCTTAATAAACAGACAAATGACAGACATATAATGCATACTTACTGGGGAGATACCCAAAATGGATATATGGTGAGCGAATACGTTGAACCGCTTAAAGAATACAAATCACCTATAGAAATAAAAGAATTTTACAATAATGAAAACGAACTTATAGAAGATCTGCGAAAAAAATATGGTTTTACACTCAGAGAAATAAAAAAATATAAAGTCAAAACTGGATATGAATATGATAATAAATTTTACTCATACCCTGAAGATTTGATAATATACAATTATTTTTCCAGTATGCTCGAAAAATATGGCTTAAAACACTATGATTTACAGTATAATACTGACAATTATATTATAACCAGAGATAAAAACGGGAATCCGCTTTTAAAACTTATAGATTTTGGCGGCATATCAAAAATTTAATGTACATCAATACATAATTTTGAAAGAATAAAATCAGTAATTTTCTTTTCCAAATTGCAGCCGAAATGGTTATTAACCTCTTTTATAAAATAACACGGACTCGTAACATTAATCTCAATTATTTTTCCGTCAATAACATCCAGACCGGCCATAGGAAGCCCCGACTTTGTCAATTCCCGTGCAACAGGAATAAATCTGTTTCTTTCTTCCGGAGTTAATTCGGCTTTAACAATATTGGAATCGCAATGTTCATTAAACTTGAAATCATCATTTGAAGGAAGTTTTTGGACACAGACATCAAGAACTTCTTCCCCGAGAAACATAACACGCTTGTCGCCAAATCGTGCTTTTGGAATATATTTTTGAACCATAATTAGCTGTTTTTGATTTCTTGTCATTGTATTTATAATAACAGCAGTATTTTTATCCCCTTTTTTCAAAGTCATTACGCCTGAGCCGAAACAGCCGTTGAGCGGTTTTAATACAATTTCTTCATGTTCATTTAAAAATTTAATTATATCAGATTTTGAAGATGTAACGATATTTTCCGGCATCAATTCCAAAAACCTGAGGGTATGAAGTTTTTCATTAAAATTACGTATTGAAAACGGATCATTCAAAACCAAAGTTTTGTTTCTGTCAACAAAATCAAATACATACGTTGCATTAATATAATCAATATCAACGGGCGGGTCAGGTCTGAACATAACAAGCCTGAAATCTTCAATCTGCATTAGATTTTCATTTTTTTCATAGAAAATATTTTCATCTTTTTCATAAGCTTTAAAACAATGTGCATAAGCCTTACCTGAAATCAAGGTTAAATAGTCAATTGTAGTTATAAAAACATTACAATTATTTCTTAAAAATTCTCTTATCATCCAAAAATTTGTAACAAGATTATTAAATTCAAAATACTTAAGTTCAAGTCTGTCTATAACAAATAAAATATCCATAATATAGCCTCTTTCATTTACAGAATAAAAGCATATCACGAACTGTTCAATAAGTAAAAAGGATAGCATTTGTAATAATTCTTAATATTTCCGGTAAAAAAAGCAAAAAAAATTTCTTCCAGGTGTTATTATAAATATAATAAAAGTGTGTATTAAAATATTTTAGGAAAGGTGAAATTATGTCAGTAAACGCAATTAACTCTGTAGATTCTGCAAATGCAGGACAGAAGAAAAACAACACTGTTGCAATCACCGCAGGCTCAACTCTTGGTTTGGGTGCAGCCGGTGTAGGTTCAGCATACCTCTGGGGAGGTAAAAGACCATCTCTTGAAGAAGTTTTCAAAATGGAACCCGATACTTTCGATGCAAAAGTAAAAGATACTGAAGGCG
>CALVEX010000127.1 GCA_944326655.1 Candidatus Gastranaerophilales bacterium
ATATTCGCTACAGCATTCAAAAAGTATTCAAACGTGCCGGCATTAAAAATTTTACATGGATTACGTCATACAGCCTGCACGCGTTTAATTGAGCTAGATGTTCCGCTTGACGTTGTTAAAGATATCATGCGTCATTCAAATATTAATATTACCCTTGAGGTATATAACCATATCAAGCATGAACGGAAACGCGAGGCTATAGAACGGCTTAGCAACTATTAAGGGCTTAAAAGTATTATAAATACAAAGTTTGCAGGGGAATACACAAAATATACACAAAGCCCCTGTTTTTTTTATTATTTTTTGCAAAATAAAAGAGGGCTCAAACCCTCTGTATATTTTAAAATTGCGCTTGGCGCAATTGTCTTGACCTGCTCGCGTTAAACATGACTACGGCTGAGTGTAACAAGAACTTCGTTCTTTACACGCTCAAGCCTTCGCACTCTGCTCGCAGGTCGCTCGAACGCAATAGGCATTCTCATCTTAGCTAAACAGCAAAATAAAAGGAAGGCTAAACCTTCCTTTTATTTTGCGCTTGGCGCGATTCGAACGCGCGACCTATCCCTTAAAAGGGGAGTGCTCTACCTGCTGAGCTACAAGCGCGAATATCAATGCTATTCATTTCCGCCAGTAAAATTATTTTATCAGGAACAATTTTTATTGTCAACAAGTTTTTATACATTTCTTTGTCTATTGTAATAATAAATTAAAATGTGATAAAATAACCTGTAATGAGTGAAAAAGATTTTAAAAGTATTTATTACAAGTTTTTGAATGACAGTTTTGATGTTATAAAACAGTTTGAAAAAGACAGAAAAAGACTTCTTATTAAGGCTTGTTGGGTGTCTTTCCTATTTTTTATAGGGGCTTTGGTTCTTATTTGTTTTTTGTGCTGTATGATTTTAAAAAGTATTTTTAATCCTTTTTTATTTGCTATTTTGTTGTTCGTGCTCTATGTTTGCCTCTTAAAAACTATAACTACAATTATTTTAACTGACAGAAGTTATCAACAAAAATTTAATGAAAAAATTTTGCCTTTGCTTTTGCGCCCTGTTGCAAATTTTAAAAACTGGCCTAAAAATAAAAATACAGATGTTGTGATTGATTCTCAAATTTTTCCGAATTTTGATACCCAGGAAGATGTTTCTTGTATCTTCGGCTATTATAAACGTTCTAGTATTACTATTTGTGACACAAGACTTACATTACCGGTTAAAGCATTGGAAAAACCTGATTTGTTTAAAGGAGTTATTATTCAATTTGAAGTCGAAAAATGTATTAATAATCATGTTATTTTAATTTCTAAAAATGAGAATAAAAATAACAAATATGTATATTTTAAAACAAATATTGAAGGATTGGATGAGCATTTAAATGCTTTCGCTAAAAATAATTCTGATATAGAGTTTCTAAACGAGAAATTTCTAAACATAATAAAGAAAGTTGCATTTGCCTATCGTGCAAGAAGTTTTAGTTTTTCGTATAAAAATAATACTGTTCTGATTGCAATGAGGCAAAGAAAAGCTATGCCCTTTGGTTATATTTTTAAATCTCTTGTGAAATTAAAAAATTACGATGAATTTATTGAAAAATTCACCGTAATTTACGAATTTATTGATTTTCTTAATTAAATTATGCCACATTGTTTATTTTTGGAGCAGTTTCTGTAGAAGCAGTTATGTTTTTATTGCTATGATGTTTTTTTACATAAACATAGGCTGCTGTCCCGAGTGCGGCAGCTGCGGCTCCTGCCCCGAATGCAATTTTTACCCATCTGTTTTTAACATTTTTTATTCCCTTTTTTACATTCTGTGAAGTTTCTTTTGTGTTTTTCAGATTTTCGGCAGTTGTTTCAACAGCTTGTTCAACAGTATCCTTAACAACTGTTCTCATATCTTCGGCAGTTGCTCCGACAAGACGTTTCATTGGCGATTTTTCGCGGGCATCCCAGCCTTCATCAATATGCCAAATGCCATTTCTGTACATTTTATTTGCAGATTGACCGCCGTTAAATTCGTCATTGTTATGCCAATCGAATTTTTCTTCAATATTCTTTTTACATCTTGCGATATAACTTGGTCTGTCATTGAAGTATTCATCTGTCATTTGTTTCAGACAGTCGGAAACTTCGTTAGATGCTCTTTCTATTCTTGCATCATCTATCTGCTCAGCAGAAGCATTCCAGTCCAAACCATCACAAACAGGATTTAATTCGGGAGCTGTTTTTGTAAGCCATCCGTTTGCTTCGTTTGTATAATCTACAGGACCGCCTGCTGCTGTAGAAAGATAAGGTACTCCGGCAGCTTTTGATTCAAACGGTGTAATTCCGCAAATTTCATCACGTGATGTAAATATGCCGTGGGTTGCGCAGGCTACAAGCTTGTTCGGATATCTGCCGTCAGCCAGCATTAAGTTTCCTCTGTATGCGCCGTCGTCAAGTTGTTCAATTTCTTTAAATAGTTCGGATATTAACCGCCATTCTCTTGAATTTTTGTCAAACGGCAGATCTCCCCAGCCGATTTGAAGATGTACTTTTTGTTTAACTTCTTTAGGGATATCTTCTCTCATAAGGAATTTTTTGAAGCCTTTAAGTGTGATTGGAAATCCTTTTTGTTCGTCAGGTCTGCCCCATCCGACTATAAGCATATCTCCTTTTTTGTAATTTGAAAGGCTGCCAAAAACTCTTCTTCCCTGTTCTATCTGTAAATCGTTATAGAAAACTCTATTTAATGCTTCCGGGCCATCTTTTTCTGCCTTATTCAAAATGTTAGTCATCCAAACAGCATTCTTTTCTCTGTTTTCAATAATTTCTTCTATATTATGTCCGTTATATCTCAGCGGTGTAAATCCGCTTTTTTCTGCCGAAAGAGTGTTATTCCCGCGGCCGAAATCGCCGGTATTATTATCAATACCTAAGCTTGCAGGTGTTGAACCGTTTAGAGGGCTCACTGTTTCAATTTCCCGCAAATCTGCACCAAGGCCGGGTGCTACATCCATCTGCGGGTCTTTCATTTGTCTGTCAAAGTTTGGCGATACCGTGCCGACAGAAACATTGTTGGGGTTAACTTTTTTACCTATCAATGCCACTTTGGTTATGTTGTATGTCCCAAAGAAATCTTTGAACTGGCCAATGAAAGGATCAAAAGCTTTTCTTACGAATTTCTTCTCAACTTCTGATAAATTACCCCAGCCTCTTGCATTAAAGTTTTGAAGAAGTTCGTATTCCGGATGATTTCTGATCTTTTCAACATCTTCAGGTGAAAATATCATTCTTGCGAAAGCAAACGGATCATCTGTAGTACCTTGGTAAGCACGTCTTGGGTTATGCATGGTAAAGTGTGATATTGTTCCGTCATAGAATGTGTTTCCCCTTGCCGATTCATCTGCAATAAAGCTGAAAAATGTTGCAACAGGACGGTCATGACCCCATATACTTGCCGGATTAAAGTGCCCGAACTCCTCTGTATCCATTTGTTCTCCGGCTTTTAATATTGCACGGCAAAAGTCTGCATTGATAATTTCCGAATTCATTCCGCCACATCCTTCCGGCCCGTATGTGTAAGGTTTAGGAATTTTGGCAAGTTCTTCTGTGTACATCCAGTAGTTGGGGGTATCTTTCAATTCATTATATTGGGGATTATCTTTAGATATTTTGAACAGACGGTACTTAACTTTTTGGGTTTTTCCGATATCCGTATCAGACATTCTTTCAAATTCGCCGGCTGCACTTGTAGGTTCTATTATGCAGTATTTGGAAAGGCTGTTAGCTTCTTTTCCGTTAGGTTCACTCTGAATTACATATCTTAAATCTTCCGGAGCATAATTATGGCTTTGTGCAAATTCCTCAAGTGTTTGTCCCGGTTCGCCTGACATAAACCATTTTGCTTCAATTTGTTCGGGAAGTTTACCGTCTTTATCCTTTATATCTTTTATTAAAACAAATTTAAATCCGCCTTTAGGATTGCTGTGTTCATGGAAAGGCATTATGCTTCTTACATCAAGTCCTTCATGTTTCCTTAGACTTTCCGGAGCTTCTGCTGTTACAACGCCAAGACCTCCCTGATAATCTTCACTTAAGCCGGTTGCTTTGTTTTCATAGGGCAGTGAAAGCACCTGATTCATATTTTTGCCGCCGCCTGTAAACGTAATATATGCAATTCCGGGCGTCTTAGATGCTCTATTTGTATGCAATATCGGGGTGGTAACAACATTATAAGCCGCCTGATTATAACTATTACCATATAAATTTGCAGTAATGTTATTCGCAGATTTGCTGTTGTTTTCTCTTGTTAAAAGTGCAGTTTGATAAGATTGAATTTGATTTATTCGCATTTGAAACACCCCTTACTATTGTCCGGTCAGGTAATTACTCTTTCATGCAGAAAAATTCCCGCCTTTTATATTAAGGCGTGAGGACTTTTTTTTTCAACAGTAAAAGCGTGTTTTTTTAAGAAATATTAAGTAAATTTTTTTTTATAATTAAAGTTTTTTTCTTTAATTTTAAGTAAAATTAAAGAAGTTATTTGTAAAAGGAAAAAAATGGATAGATTTTTTGGATTATTAGGAATTGTTTTGATATTTGGGATAGCTTTTTTGATGTCAAATAACAGAAAAGCAATAAATTATAAAACGGTCGGAACAGGTTTTGCTTTACAGATTTTACTTGCTGTTTTTATATTTAAAGTCCCTTTGGGCAGGGCAATATTTTTTAATATCGGATTGTTTATCCAAAAAATTCTTGAATTTGCAAAAGAGGGCGGCTCGTTTGTTTTTGGTCCTTTGATGACCGAACATAAAATAACTGCTGTTTTCGGGGACGGAGCGCAGGTCTTTGCACTTCAGCTTGTTGCCTCTCTGATTTTTATGATGATTTTGGTTAATATGCTGTATTACTACGGAATAATGCAGCGAATTGTTCCGTTTTTTGGCAAGGCAATGAATAAATTGATGGGAGTTAGCGGGGCTGAAGCTTTATCAAATGTTGCGAGTGCTTTTGTCGGACAAATTGCCGCACAGATAATGATAAGACCTTATCTTGCAAAACTCACACGTTCGGAACTGCTTGCTTCCATGGCCGGCAGTATGGCATGTATTTCAGGTGCGACCATGCCTATTTATATCGGCATGGGAATTCCTGCACAATATCTTTTGGCTTCATGTATTATGGCGGCTCCGGGAGCGCTTGTTATTTCTAAAATTGTATATCCGGAAACATCAACTCCGGAAACAAGTGAAGATATAAAAATAACTTACAGCAAAAGAAAAAGGCCATATATAAATGTTTTTGATGCAATTTCAGCAGGTGCCTCGGAAGGCATGAAAGTTGCAATAAATGTTATTGCTATGATTTTAGCGCTTGTTGCACTGGTTGCAATGATTGATTGGATTTTAGGGTGTGCGGGGAATCTGGTTGTAAAATACTTGCATATTAACTTTGCATCTTTTGACTTAACCCATCTTTCATTGAAACTAATTTTAGGCAAAATATTTGCGATTTTTGCCTATTTTATGGGGGTGCCGTTGAATGAGGCTACAACAGTCGGAAGTCTTATGGGAACAAAACTTGTTTTAAATGAAATGGTTGCTTATTTTGATTTGACAAATCTGCCTGCTGCCTTGTCTGATAAAAGTTTTTTAATTGCGAGCTTTGCATTGTGCAGTTTTGGAAATTTCGGCTCAATTGCAATTCAATTAGGCGGTATCGGAGAACTTGCGCCTAACCAGCGTAAAAATCTTGCTAGACTTGGTGTGCGCGCTTTAATTTGCGGAACTTTAACTTGTTATTTGTCGGCAGCAATTGTAGGTGTTTTATTTAACTGACGCAAACTCCCTGAGGGGGGGGGGGGGAGAACATCCGAAAGGCGGCAGTGCAGGATAATTTATAAATTTGCTAAAATAAAAAAAAGAGGTTGATTTTTCAACCTCTTTACACACTTTCACACTACTTTGTTTATATAATTTATTTGGGGGTTAATTTTTACTTAAACCAAGTGCAGCCATCGTACCAATTACGGCACCGCCTAATATACCCCAGAAGGTTTTAGATTTAGCTCCGGTTTTTATGCCCTTCCAGATAAGTCCTGCTGATGCAAGAATACCTCCGCCTAATACTGCACCGCCTGTTATGTTACCTGTGGTCTTTTTGAGATTTTCGCCTCTGCCTACAGGCTGGCCTGTTAATTCTGCGATATTTTCTTCAGCTGTTTTTGAATCCGCAAATCCGAATGTCAATGTCTGCAAGAAACCTTGTGTAAATGAGTCTCTGCCATGCTTTCTTATGTCATCTGTAACTGAGCATCCTACTATTTGCTTATACAGTGTTGAAGCTCTGTTTGCAATCTGGGTTTCATCTGCATCGCCGTACATTGCTTTAACACTTTCTTTAAATGCTTTATATGCCTGTTGAATTTGCTGTTGTTCATTTTGCATTATTTTTTCATGTAATATTGCTGCCTGTTTTGCAATACCTTCTTCTGGAGCGTTAAGTCTTAGGTTTGCATTTCTCATTTTTTGTCGATAATTTACCATATTTTCGACAGAGAAGTCCTGATACCTTTGATAGTTACGGTAATAGTCTTCATAATTATAACTGCCGCCTGGCATATAAGGCATAATTCCCATACCTGGATATGTTCCGAAGATACTTGCATTCATACTTAACATCGGATCAATAGGCATTCCCCAAGATGAATACATATCAAAACCAGTCAAGTCATTTAATGCTATCTGATTGTTATACCAGTTCGGGAATAACCCGTACATTGCTGTTGCCGCCATATTAGAATTTGGCATAACCTAACCTCCAAATTGATTTTTTAACCTACCTTACTTATATAAAAACTTTTTAGTTAGAGAAATTGCTTTTTTAAGGAAGTAAATGTTACAATTTCGTAACAATAATGTATTGATTTTTATTGTTTAGACCTGTAAAATGCTTATATAATGAGGTATAGCGCTTGAAAAAATTTCTTTCGGGATTATTTACTTTGTTAATGATTGCAGCAATTGCTGCTGCTGTATATTTACGTCCCCAATTTTTTCAAAGGCAGCTTGATAAAATTCAGGGAATGTATTATGTCCACAAAGGTGATAAAGCTTTAAAGCGTCAAAAGCTGCAAAAGGCTATTGAGTATTATAACAGGGCTGTTTCTTTATACCCCGGGCATTACAGTGCCTGGTATAATCTCGGAAATCTTTATGTTATCTATGAAGATTACTATTCTGCTGTTGATGCCTATGAAAAAGCATTTGAATATAACCCCAAAATGATTGTTGCAAGAATGAATTATGGTATTGTCTCGGCTGAAAAATTGGGTGATTTTGACGGGGCAATTGACCAATATGATGAAATTATAAAAACTAAAAGACATCTTTTGTCTATTCCTTTTGTCTACAGCAACAGAAAAAGCTATAAGATGAACAAAGGGCTTGCATAATACAATAAAGGGGTTGCATATAAGCAAAAATCAATTTTTTTAAATGATGAATACGAAATGCGCAGGCAATATCTTTTAAAGGCTTTAACGGCTTATAAAGAAGCATGTAAAATTTTGAAAAAAGACTATGACGCAAGATATAATCTTGCTTTAACATATCATCTTCTGGGAAATTATCAGGAAGCAGGACTGGCTTATTGCAAAGCAATAGAGCTTGCTCCGATGAATTATGAGGCTCACTATAATCTCGCTATACTTCTTAGGCACCTTAAATATTATAAAGAGTCTTTGGAAGAACTTGAAAAAGCCACAACGCTTATTACAAATTCCGGTGGTAGTTCTAACCGGCAAAGATACGTGTTTGACGTAATGAATGATGTAACAAGAACGATTTTGGCTAATTCAAAAAATGATATGATTGACAAAATAAGTGATGATGACGGGCAGGCCAAACAAGAAGAAAAGCCTCCGACAGTTACATATATAAACGGCAAAATTGTATTAACTCAGGAACTGGATGACGCGATTATAAAGAATTTTAAAGTTTGCGGTTCAAAGGAAATTTTTCAGGAAGATATCGACGGAGATTATAACGAATACGATGATGTCCGCTACAGTGTCAATGTCCCCGGAGTTGAATAGTAATTGGCGGAGGGCTAGGCCTATATAGAGGGCAGGAAACCCGGAAGGCAGGAGGTCAAGCTGGTTACGTCATCCTGAACTTGGTTCAGGATCTCTTATATGGAAGATTGGGAGATAAGAGGGTAGGAAGGTATGCTGAAATCGGCGGGCAGTGCCCGCAAGATCCTTGTCATTGCGAGTGAGCGCAAGCGACCGTGGCAATCGCAAAATAGTGAAAATTCGACGGTAATGCGATTACCACGTCGGGCAAAGCCCTCCTCGTAATGACAATTCCAAGTATAACTCTTGCAGCACGCTGCCAAAACGAACTTATCGTCTTAGCGTCCAATACAATCTAAACCTCACCCCTGCCCTCTCCTTAAAAAAGGAGAGGAAGTATAAATGCGTCTTCTCTCCTCGAGAGAGAGCTAGAGAGATTTAATATCACCCACCCCTTATGTTCCCCTCCCCTCAAGGGAGGGGACATGGAACATCTTTCTTGCTCCATACGTAAAGGCAAGCTGCCAAAAAGAACTTATTCACCTATTGACTTATTAACTTATTCACTTAAGAAAAAATAAATTCAGCCCTTTACCGCCCCTTCATTTTCCCCTGAGATAAAATATCTTTGCATTGCCAAAAAGAATATTAAAATCGGAATTGTGGAAAGAATTGAACCTGCCGCAATAAAACGCCAGTTGGAGCTAAACATTCCCTGAAGGTTATTTACCCCTACAGGCAGTGTGTACATAGTTTCTTTGGTAAGAACAATACTCGGCCATAAAAATTCTCCCCATGAACCAATAAATGTAAATATTGCAAGAACCGCAAGCGACGGTTTTACCATCGGCATTAATACCCTCCAGAATACCTGCCACACATTACACCCGTCAACAATTGCAGCTTCTTCCATTTCCCTTGGTATCCCTAAAAAAGCCTGACGCATTAAAAATATTCCGAATGCGTTTACTGCAAACGGCATTATAAGCCCCGCAAAACCTGCCAAATTGCTTACTGAATCTACAAGATGAAGCTTTATTGTTATAAGGTAAACAGGAAGCATTATTGCCTGAAACGGAATCATAATTGTTGCAAGTATTGCAAAAAATGTTATTTTCTTTCCTCTGAATTCCATTCTTGCAAGCGGATAACCTGCCATTGCCGATAAGATAAGGTTTAATATAACAGTCCCGCCCGCAACAATCATACTGTTTATAAAATAACCGATAAAATCAACTTTGTCCCATACCCCGCTGTAGTTTGCCCAGGTAAAATCGCTTGGTATAATTTGCGGAGGATATGCGAAGATGTTTTCGCTGTTTCCTTTAAGTGAAGTTGAAATCAGCCATATAAAAGGAAATATTGACAATAATGAAATAGAAATCAATATTATATGTGTATATATATTTTTGATTTTAAAACCTTTTAACATTTCAACCTTCCAATTAAATTTGATATTTGTTCTTTTCAAAACATAATATATTTATCAACGAAAAAATCATTACTATTACAAGTAAAACAACAGCCATTGCCGATGCAAAACCTAAATCAAGGTTTTCAAATGCTCTTTCATAAATATAATAAACTATTGTTTTGCTTGAATTTAACGGTCCGCCTTTTGTCATTACATAAATTTCCGCAAAAACCTTCATTGCAGATATTGCGCTTATTGTAGTTACCAGTGCAATTGTAGGCATTATATGAGGGACTGTGACGGTTAAATGTTTAGTTAAAAAATTCGCGCCGTCAATTTCGCATGCTTCATACAATTCTTTGGGAACACTCATTAATGCCGCCAGATAAATTATCATGTAGTATCCGATACCCTTCCATATAGTTACAATTATTACGGAATACAGTGCATATTTTGGGTCTGTAAGCCATCCTAAAGGTTCAAATCCGAGTGTAGTTACAATATAATTTAAAATTCCCTGATCAGCATAAAGCCATTTAAAAGCAATCGCAGCAACAACAATCGAAACAATTACCGGAAGATAAATAAGAATTTTATATAAAGTTACCCCTCTTATTTTTTGATTAATTAAAATTGCTAAAAATAACGGAAAAATTGCAAGTATCGGCACTGCAACAAATAAATATATAAAAGTATTCCACAAAACTTTATAAAAAACAGGGTTTTGAAAAAGTTTTGTATAATTATTAAGTCCTATAAAAACCGGATTATAAATATCTTTAGAATAGTCAAGAAAACTTAAAGCAAATGTTTGAAAAAACGGAATAAAAAAGAATATTACAAGCACAATTGCAGCAGGTAACAGAAATAAATACGGCGCATATTTACCATAATATTTAAACATAAGTAAATTATTACACTATTTTTATACTGGGTCAAGATTTAATTCTTGAGGAAGGGCTTATATAAAAATTTACACCAAATATAGACTGAAACGTCACTCTGAAAGAAGTTCAGAGTCTGGCTGCTTAGGGATGCTGAAACAAGTTCAGCATGACAGTATTATACAAATCTAGTGTAAACTGTCAAATCTTTAATTCTTGCATCTTACAAGCCAGATGTCACTCACTACATTTTCAAGAACACGTTTGCTGACAGAACCTGTTAAAAATCTGTCAAGTTTGGATTTGTTTTTTGAGCCGAGTACAATCAAATCTATTTCGTTTGTTCTTGCATAATCTATTATTTTTTGTGCTGGAATACCTGTTAAAATTGTTGTTTCATCAACTTTTATGTCGTGCTCCTCAAGAAGTGTTTGTATATCTTTTATTGCACTTGCCGCATAAATCTGCTGCTGTTTTTGGATTTCAAGAAGCCAGTTTGTATCCAGTGTCCCGTCTAAAAATAAAAAGTTTGGATCTTCATTTACCATACAGATAAAAATTTCTTTATCTTCAAGTTTCATATCAGGTAATATTTCGCTGATTATTCCGAGTGAACACTTTGTTCCGTCGGTTGTCAGGAGAAGTTTTTTTCTTTTATTTTCTTCTTTTGCAATGTAATCGGAAATTTTGCTGCTGTTAATAATTTCCTGTGAAACAGAACCTAGCCATTTTTGAATTCCTTTTTTTCCGTGCGAGCCCATTAAAATTAAATCATAATTTTCATTTTCGGACTGTTCAAGAATGCTTTCAACCGCAGAGCCGCAGCTTTTTATTCTTTTTCCCGTTTTTAATCCGAGTTTTTTTATTTCCTCTTCTGCATAATCAAGTATTGTATCCGCAACATTTGCACAGGAATATGTAAAATTTTTTTCCTCGATAGAAATTTCTTCCGGTAAAAAACTCCAGTCGATTACACAAATTACATCAACTACCGCATCTTTTACCCATGCTGATATGTTGTTGAGCGCGTTAAAACTTATTTTTGAGCCGTCTGTACAAAATAATATTTTCATTATGTTACCCCTCGATTTATTTTCTCTGACAATAATATAATTTATGTTAAGGAAAATTACATTGTCTGGTATTCTATATTTTTTTCTGCTATTATGTTTTTACGGGAAATGTTTTTATAGGAAAATTGTTATAGTTATGTCTTCACAACAAAATATAAACCAGAAAGTCAATCTAAGGGATTACAGAAATTTAATCGAAACAATTGCCAAGGTAGAGTACCAAAAATTTTCAACATCGCATCTTATTGATCTTCCTGAACTTATTAATATAGGAAATCATACTTTATATATTCTATTTAAAAACAATTCTCCGGAAAGTTTTAACAGTACTTATCTTTCTACGGCTATTAAATGGGCAATAAGAAACGAAGTAAGACGCAGATACAAATGGTATTCCCTCAAGAACCGTAAACAGAGTATTGAGGAAGAAGAAGATAATAATATAAGAGAAGAAGTTTATAAGACAATTCTTTCAATTGACGAAATGCAGGATGCGGAAGTCCCGACACAGATAAAGGCTGAGGATAAAACTCCCGAGGAATGTATTGAACTTACCGAATTAAAAGCTGAAATAATTGAATCTATGAAAAAACTTCCGCAGCGTGAACGGGAACTTATTGAATATAAATTTTTTAAAGATATGAAACTAAGAGAAATTGCTGAAGAATTTAACATTTCCCAATCGAGAATTTCACGTATTATTCAGTCAGGGCTGGATAAAATTAAAAGAGACTTAAAAAGGCAGGGGATTATTTAGTGAAAACTATTTTTGAAAAGGATAACGGTGTATCAGGTATAAATCTTTGCGATGAAAAAGTAAACCTGGAATTTATTGCTGAAAGTTTAAGGAGGAAATCACCTCCGGGGCTGCCAAATGTCAGTGAACTGGAAGCTTTGAGGCATTATAAAGAACTTTCAGACAAAAATTTCTGTATAGAAAAAGGTTTTTATCCTCTCGGCTCCTGCACTATGAAATATAACCCGAGAATTAACGAATGGGCAGCTAATCTTGAAGGGTTTAAAAATCTTCACCCTGCTCAAGATGATATTGATTGCCAAGGCGCTCTTAAATTAATGTATGAACTTCAAAATTTTTTAAAAATAATAACAGGTATGGATGAAATTTCGCTTCAACCTTGCGCGGGAGCACAAGGTGAATTTAGCGGAATGATGGTAATTAAAAAATATTTTGAAGATAAGGGCGAATTAAATACAAGAAAAAAAGTAATAATACCCGATAATGCCCATG
>CALVEX010000128.1 GCA_944326655.1 Candidatus Gastranaerophilales bacterium
ACTTCAGCTTCTTGATAAAAAATGCAAACCGCCCGAAAAATGTCTTTCATCGGAATTGGAAAAAATAATCAAAAATGCCATTCTTTCCCTGCCGGAACAGTTCAGGGTCGCAATTATCCTAAGGGAATTTCAGGGACTTAGTTATGAAGAAATTGCAGAGGCAACACATTCAAGCATAGGAACGGTAAAATCAAGGATTGCCAGAGCAAGAAATAAATTACAGGAAGATCTTAAAGCTTATATATAAAGGAGAAAGCCATGCATAACCAATTAACATGCGAACAAGTAAGCGCACTTTTAAGTTTTTATGTAGAAGATAAACTCAGTAAAAAATTATCAGAATATGTAAAACAGCATCTTGAATGCTGTCCAATCTGCATGGAAAAATACATAAAAATGCAAAATATGATTAACAGATTTATGGATATACAAAATCAGGAAATAGACAATCCGTATGCAACAAAGCAATATGAAGATTTTAAGAGCAACCTATCCGCATACGTAGATAATGAACTTGATGATTTTGAAAATATCAAAATAAAAAAAATCGCAATATCAAATCCGCTTGCAAGGCAGGATTTGGAAAATATATACACATTTAAAAAGCTTTTGCATTCTTCATTTGAAAAAACAAAAAATGATTTAAAAACTGATTATTCAAAAAATATTATATCCCAGCTGCAGCATGAAGATTCCAAAGAGAAAATCCAAGACCCTTTTTTTAAAGTTGTTATAACATTTTTCACAATGATAACCTTTATTGTAGCAGGGGTTATATATATTCTATATTTTTAAATTTGATGAAGGGAATTTTAAAGAAGCCATCTTAATGTAAGCATCCATAGATAAAGTTTTCGGCTTTACATCTTTTTGAGGGTCGTTCTTATGCATTTCTGCTATTGCTTCTTTTTGTTTTTTTGCAGCGTACTGGTTTCTTAAAACAGGTGTGACAATATTACACGACAAAATCGAACCTACAGTGCTTGCGACAACATCAACCCCATTTTTAAACGCCTTATAATCATCTTTTATTTCCGGGAAATCTTTTTCAATGTTAGATTCCAGCTTTCCTATATACTCGGCAGGATTGATACCTTTAGATTTAATATAATTTCTTATTTTAGAAGTAGACAGTTTTCCTGTAGAAACGAGTTTTGAAGCAACATTTTTAAATGAACTTGTAATAATGTAAAAAGACAAAATATTTATGGCAGCATCTGCTGCTTCCTGAGGGTACAAAAATGATTTTTGTTCTTTTGGAATTTTATCATTAAGTGCGATTGCAAAAAGCTGGCCGGCCGCAGAAAAAATCCATCCCAAAACACCGGTATGAACAAGCATTGTTCCGGGATTTTCGCCATAATGTTTGTACATATATGAAGTAAATTTGGAGAATAAATTACCTAAAGAACTCATTTTTTATCCTCCGTTTCCTGATGCTTTGTAAACACATTTGTCAGAAATTTTGTCAACGGAGCATCAATCAAAAAGTTTGTAAACAGCATTACACCAAGCGCAATCACTGTTCCCATAGCATTTCTGTACTGTTCAAAAGCATCAGTTGTATTATCAGTAATTCCTTTAGGGGTAAAAATTGTTTTATACTTCGGAACACCTTTACCCGGTATTTGGGAAAAAGCCTTTATTGCTTTAATACATCCGTATCTTATAAAAAATCCAGTAAGTGTGCCCGCAATAATTTTTGCTACAGTCCTTGCAACAGAAACTTTTCTTGTTTTTTCATCAACACTCTTATTTTTGGCATCAATAACAGGTTGTGTTACAATAGCTGTTGCACCTAAAACAAGGCGCTGCTTGTCAGATGAAAAATTCTTACCTATATCTTTAAGTCTGTACAAAAACTTTTCACTTGAAAATTCTGCACCTGGAAGCATGTCCAACCCTTTTTGTTTGATTGAACGTATAGAAGCCTGCAATCTACTGCGCAGCGGGGCACTTGTATTTGAAGAATTTATACCGTGTAACACCATATTTCTACCCAAGTCTATAAAACCCGTGAAGGAATTAAATTGCTTTGATATCCCTATATATTAATAAAGATTTACAATAGCTAAAGTATAATAAATCAAATATATTTAAAAAGCCAGCATGAAAAAATAATACCTTGTAATTGTCATTACGAGGAGGGCTTTGCCCGATGTCGTAATCGCATTACCGTTGAATATTTACAATTCTGCGATTGCGACGGTCGTTTCACTCCCTCGCAATGACATATTTTACGCGGACTTTGCCCGCCGATAACAGCATACCCTCCTGCCTTCTTACCTTCCTGTCCTCCCAAATAACAACCTCACCACTACCCTCTCCTTAAAAAGGAGAGGGGGAAAATAAAGCCATCACTAAATAGGGAAGGTTTGGATTAGGTTCAATCACCACCTACAACTCACTTAAGGAGAGGGTAATAAAACCAGTCCGTCTTCTTGTCACCAGGTCTTCTATTTTGTAACCAAAATACTATAATTTTGCACCTTTAGGCACAACAGTCACTCCGCCGGGGGAGACATGAAATCCGCGTTTTTCATCTTCTTCACGGCTAAAGCCTATTCTTGAATTCGGCGGAACAACAACATTTTTATCTATTATTGCTCTTTTAATTTTTGAATACCTGCCGATTTCAACATTTTCCATCAAAATACTTTCCGAAATCTGTGAATAACTGTTTACTTTAACTTTCGGAGAAAGTACACAACGGGAAAGGCCCGCACCGGAGACAATACAGCCTTCCGATACCATAGAATTTGTTGCCATGCCGACTCTTTCACCTTCCGCCCAAATAAATTTTGCAGGCGGGTAATTATAATTAAAAGTCCTTAACGGCCAATCCTGTGAATACAGATTTAATTCCGGGTCATAAGAGAGCAAATCCATATTAGCCTGCCAGTAAGCATCAATACTTCCGACATCTCTCCAATAACCGCGCTCCGTATCTGTCATGCCCGGGAATGAATTGTCATTGAAATTATAGATATATATCTTTTTACCTTCCTTTAAAAGCATGGGAATAACATTTTTTCCAAAGTCATGACTAGACTCCTTAATTTCTTCATCGCGGTTTAAAGCGTCAAGAAGAACATCTTTATTGAAAATGTAGTTGCCCATAGAAGCAAGACACATATCAGGATTTCCGGGAATTGATTTTGGTTTATCCTTTGGTTTTTCAACAAAGTTAATAAGCTTCCAGTCATCATCAACCTCAATAATACCAAATTCGTGCGCTTCTTCTATCGGAATAGGGATTGCGGAAATTGACAAGTCTGCAGATTTATCTTTATGGTAATCCAGCATTTGCGAAACATCCATTTTATAAATGTGGTCACCGCCAAAAATACAAACGTAGTCAGGGTCTTCATCAGTTATATGAAAAATATTTTGATATATTGCATCCGCAGTGCCTAAATACCAGTCAGAACCTGTCCTCATCTGTGCAGGAGCAAGATCAACATACTGGTTTAAAAACGGAGACAGCGCCCAGCCGCGCGTAATATGCTTATTCAAAGAGTCCGATTTATACTGCGTCAAAACTTTTATCTTAAAAAATCCGGAATTAATAAAATTATTTAATACAAAATCTATAATTCTGTATCTTCCGCCAAACGGTACTGCAGGTTTTGCCCTATCCTTTGTTAAAGGATAAAGTCTTTTTCCTTCTCCGCCTGCCAGAATCATAACTAATGCATCATCAATTGACATGTTAAAAACCCCTCTTTTACAAAATAATTATATAACAATATAAAAATTTGGTCTACAATTATTCAGGTTGACTTATATCGCAATTGAACACCCGCCGCAGCCGCCGCATTTATTATTTTGGATTAAGTCGGAAAAATCAAAAACCTGATTATTTAAAAATTTATCAATAACTAACGGATAAAGTAAATCCTCCAGCGCATGAATTTCCTTCTCAAACTCGTCATAATGGGTTAAATTACATATCAAAACAGGATATCGAGCAATAATTTTTCCGTTATCAATATCCTCATTAATCAAATGGACAGTCACTCCGGAAACTTTTACCCCCGCAAAAAATGCTCTGCTTATAGCATCCGGACCTTTAAAAGCAGGTAAAAGCGACGGGTGAACACTCAAAAATCTGCCAAGTTCCAAAACATTGCTTTTCAACTGGCATCTGTAATCAGATAAGGCTATTAAATCAAAATCATGAGATGAAAAATATTCAAAATTCTGCTCACAGGGTAAAAATTTACGTTCAATTCCTAATTCTTCTGCCGTCTTTAGGATATCCGAATTTTCAATATCCGAAACACAAACAACTGAAACATCCTTACCCTCAAAATATTTAACAATTGCCCTTAAATTTTGCCCGCTTGAGGAACCTAATACTGCTATCTTTTTCATATATAAATTCTCCAGTCATTTTTATTATATTCCGGCATGCTGTAAATAGCAAAAAATTTTATTCATGTACTTTAAAATTAATATGTAAATAAAAAAAATTGACAAT
>CALVEX010000129.1 GCA_944326655.1 Candidatus Gastranaerophilales bacterium
GAAACAACTCGATACTGAACAGGATGCTATTTCTACCGAAATCGATGCAGTACAGAAAGTTATTGAAAAGAACACTGAATCATCGTTCAAAACCTTCGGCTAAGGGAGCGTGCCGCTCCACCCGACATTCAGAACTCGGTGGAAACTTAAAAAGTCTTAACTCAAGAGGAACGTAACAGCTCCACCCACCAATCAGAACTCGGTGAAAAATTGTATAGTCATTACTAAAGAGGAGCGCAACAGCTCCAAAAGATAAACAGAGATCTATAAAAAGTTAAAAAGTAAAATACATAAAAATTAAGAAAGGTAATTATTAAAAGATAAATTATAACAACAAATAAATATATATATATGTTGAACGGTAAATAATATAATCCGTATCAACAAGGAGAAAAAGATTTAAATGTTTCCTTTCCCTTTTTCCTATTGATTTTCCTACGACAAGCGCAAGTTTGTCGTTTTTTTTGGCAGCGTGCCGCTGCACCCGACACACTGAACTCTGTACTAACTTATAAAGTTTTAACTAAGCAGGAGCGTGCCGCTGCACCAGTCATTCAGAAACTTATAATAACTTACAAAATCTTAACTAAAGAATAAGCGTACCGCTAAAGCAGACAATCAGAGTATGTTTTTATGCTAAAATATTTATATGAGTTTTCAGGAAAAATATATTGAAATTACATCCGTTATTCAAGATGATATACATAAAGTCAGGCAGGGACTTACCTTGTGTATAAACATTCAAGAGCCCCTTAAATCAAAGCTTTCAGCAATTATTAATGCGCCTTCAAAACATATAAGAGCCGTAACTGCATTTTTATATCTCAAAGCGCTCGGCAAAAACATTGATGAAAAACAAATTCTGCTGCAGCTTGCAGTAGAACTTGCCCATAACGCGTCTTTAATTCATGATGATGTAATTGATGAATGCAAAACGCGAAGAAACCAAAAAACAATCAACAGTGAACTCGGCAGCAAACTTGCGGTGATTTCCGGAGATTACCTGTTATCAATAGCCCTAAAAAAAATATCTCTGTTAAATTGCACTCAATTAACGGAAATGTTTGCCCAAACACTTGATAAAATGTGCCGGGGAGAAATAAACCAAAACTTTAACCGATATAAAATTCCGACGCTTGATGAATATATAAAAAAATCAGAACAAAAAACCGCCTCGTTATTTGAAACAGCAATTTGCGGCGCCGTTTTATTATCAGGTGAAAAAGCCGATGCTTCGGAATTTTCTAAAAACTTCGGGATTGCTTTTCAAATCCGGGATGACCTGATTAATGTAAAAACAACAAAATCAGATATTAACGACGGGGTTTATACAGCTCCGGTCATATTTTCCGGTGACATAACCGCTCCTGAAAAAGGTATTGAAAAAACTACACTTTTGTTAAATAATTACGTTAACAACGCCGTAAATTCACTTGAAAGTATTGAAAATAATATATATAAAGAAAAGTTAAGGGAGCTTGCAGAACTTTTAGCAAATGGATAAATTTAAAGAACTGATAAATAAAATAAAAACAGAATATCTTAAAATCAACCCCATGGCCCGAGAGGTCATAGAAACAGTTGTTTTTGTGGTTGTAATGGTTATTATAATAAGATTTTTTATCGCGGAAATCCGCTGGATTCCGTCTGCATCAATGCGCCCTACCCTTATAGAAGGCGACCGAATTGTTGTTGAAAGATTTTCAAGATTTTACAGAACTCCGAAACGCGGTGATATAATGGTATTTTATCCTCCGTTTGAAAAACTTCCAAACACTCCGTGGAGAATTTTTTCAAGGCTTACGGGCTTTTTCTGTAAAGACGTGGCTTATATAAAAAGAGTTATTGGTATGCCCGGCGATAAGTTTGAAATAAAGACCGACAAAACCGGTAAAAGTACAGTCTATATTAATGACAAACCTGTTGAGGAACCTTATATAAGAAGCGGATATTACGAAAAGCCCTGCACTTCAGATATGCTCTGCGGCCCTTTGGTTATTCCGGAACACAAATACTTTATGATGGGCGACAACAGGGGCAATTCTTATGACAGCCGCTGGTGGGGTTTTTTGCCGGAAGACAGATTTGTAGGAAGAGCTGTTCTTTTATTCTGGCCGTTTAAAAGAGTGAAAATGTTTAAATAAACTATTAAGATACAGGACACTATAATACTAAGAATTTTATTTATGTGTTTAATCTTACAGCCCTAGTATCCTAGAGCCTTATTATCATAGTATCTTAAACAACCTACATCAGCATATGATAATACTTCATATAATCAGCCATAATCTGTGAACTTGTAGCATTTGCAACAGTTGCTTTTATATCCTGATTTCTGTCATTTTCGGTTGATTTTTGAACTTTGTCCGTTTCTTTATTATCAGGCTGGTTCTGCTGAATTTTTTCCTGAGCCTGAAGTTCATTAACATATTCTTCAACAGCAAGCTGAATTTCCTGCATTCTTGCTTTGTCACCGGCGTACGAACCTGTAGATTCAACTCCGTATTCTTCAAATTGTTTAAGAATATCCGACCATTCGTTATAATTGGTCACGGATGTTCCCTGAGCCTGTGCGGCAGCCTGCGCCTTTTTTAATTCGTCTTCTGATTCTATACCGTCTACTCTTATAGCCATCAATATCTCCGAAATTCTTATACTCTAAATATATTAAGTATATTATTCCCGCCGTATTTCAGAAAATAAAAAAATTGTAATAAAAGTTAACACATAAACAAATACACCCATTTGATATATTCTGTTTTATTAAAAATAAAATAATTAGAATTATTAAGAAAAATTTACAAAAAAGCGGAAACTTGCATTTATTATGTATTTCAAACAACATTATAAATATTGAAAGTGTGGCTTTATTAAAAAAACAAATAAATAATTATTTCATAACTTATTAAAAAAACATGTCAAAACCGCTTGCAAATGAATATTTTCCAAGTATTATAATTATAACGCCTGAAACAGGTGTAAAATGTACAGCCGAAAAAGAGGAATATATGTCCAAAGACGTAATTGAAATAGAAGGTACAATACTTGAAGCGATGCCTAATGCAATGTTTCGTGTAAAACTCGAAAATGACCACGAAATCCTTGCACACATTTCAGGCAAAATCAGAAAAAATTTCATTAGAATTTTGCCGGGTGACAGAGTTAAAGTAGAGATGACACCTTATGATTTAAGCAGAGGCAGAATAACATTCAGGCTTAAGTAAAAAAAATAACAAAGTACAAATATAAAGGAAAAAACAATGAAAGTAAGATCATCAGTAAAACCAATGTGCGATAAATGCAAATGTATTAAAAGAAAAGGCAGAATCGCGGTAATTTGTGAAAACCCTAAACACAAACAAAGACAAGGCTGATTTTTGCGTAGAGTGGAGTGAACGTAAGTGAACGAACTCGAAGAAACGCGAAACGGAATGAGCGAAAATTTTATGGAATAAAATGAAGCGAATGACAGTGTAGCGTGAAGCAATAAATCAAAATAATCGTCAAATAGTTGAATTGACGGACTTAAACGGTCAATGGTGAGGAAGTATTTAAGCCTCATACACAAAAAAATCTAACAACAAGGGGGCGGTAAGTAAGGCCAAACCAGTTATAGAAATGGAGGCATCGTAATAAAAGAAAGGATGCCGGATAAATAACAACAAGCCCAAAACCGCGCCAAAAGCCAAGAAAAGGAGAAAATAAAAAATGGCAAGAATTTCAGGGGTCGACTTACCCCGTAACAAAAGAATGGAAGTAGCATTAACCTATATTTACGGTATAGGACCTACAAGAGCAAAAAAAATTCTTGAAGCTACTAAAATATCACCGGATTTAAGAACAGACGATTTAACAGATGAAGATATCAAATTATTAAGAAACGAATTGGCTAATTACCACATTGAAGGTGACCTCCGCCGTGAAGTTTCATTACACATCAAACGTCTTCAGGAAATCGGTTCTTACAGAGGTTTGAGACACAAACGCAACCTCCCCTGCCGCGGACAAAGAACTAAAACTAACGCAAGAACAAGACGCGGTAAAAAAGGTTTAGCTATCACTAAGAAGAAAACAGCATAACAGAAGATAGGAAGATAGGAAGGTAAGCCTTTTAATGAAATGAACTTATTAACCTATTCACTTCTTAACTTATTCACTTTTAGCAAAACATACAAAACTAACATAAAGGAATAGAAAATGGCAAGACCAGTAAAAACTAAGAAAAAAGAAAAAAAGAACGTATTGCAGGGTGTTGTACACATTCAGTCAACATTTAACAATACAATCGTAACTTCAACAGATACTCAGGGCAATGCTATTGCCTGGGCAACAGCAGGTGCCACAGGTTTTAAAGGAGCAAGAAAAGGAACTCCGTTTGCAGCACAATCGGCAGCCGAACTTGTTGCTAAAAAATCAATAGATCAAGGCATGAAAAAAGTTGAAGTTCACATCAAAGGGCCGGGTTCAGGCAGAGAAACCGCAATCCGCGCAATCCAAGCAGCAGGTTTGGAAATTACATTGATTAAAGATGTAACACCTATCCCGCACAACGGATGCCGCCCGCCTAAAAAACGCAGAGTATAACAGGATGGTAGGAAGATAGGAAGGTTAGAAGATAAGCATTTTAATAAAGCCTACCCTCTTATCATCTTAGCTTCTTATCATCGGATGTATCGCAGGGGCTTGCTTTATAAGCCAAAAAGTAAACCATAGATGCCCTGCACAAAAGTAAAGGAGAAAATAAAAAATGGCTAGATACACAGGACCAACAAACAAATTATTCAGAAATAAAAAAGTTAAAGATTTGTCTAACAGAAAATTAACTTCTTCTATGAGACAAACTGCTTCAGGCCAGCATGGCGCTGTCAGAAAAAAACTTTCTGAATACGCAATTCACTTGGCAGAAAAACAAAAAATCAGATTTACATATTTAGTAAGTGAAAAACAATTTGCTAAATATTACAACGAAGCTGCTAGAAGAAAAGGCGTAACAGGTACAATCTTGTTACAAATTCTTGAATCCAGATTAGACAACGTACTGTTTAGAGCAGGTTTGGGTATCACCCGTAAACAAACAAGACAAATCGTTAACCACGGTCATATTCTTGTAAACGGTAAAAAGGTAGATATTCCGTCTTATCTTGTAAAAGCAGGCGATGTTATTACAGTTAAATCAAGAAGCGCAGCATTTTTGAAAAACGTAACAGAAATGATAGATATGGCTTGCGCTCCTGCCTGGATGACAATCGACAAAGAAGCTTTAAAAATCACTTTCGACAGAATTCCCGAAAGAGATGAATTAGATCCTGAATTTAAGGAACAGCTCGTAATCGAGTACTACTCTAAATAACGGAAGATAGGAGGATAAGAAGATAGGAAGATACGCTTTTATAAAATAGCCTACCCTCTTACCATCTTACCTTCCTACCCTCAAAGATTAGTTAGCAACAACTAGGAGATTAAAAAATATGGAATTGAAAATTAAATGCGTTAATACAACAACAAGTTCTGACGGTTCACAATACGGCAAATTCGTTATCGAGCCGTTAGAAAAAGGGTTTGGTACAACAATCGGGAATTCATTAAGAAGGGTTCTTCTTTCAAGCCTCGAAGGTACAGCTGTAACAGCAGTAAGAATAGAAGGTATTACTCACGAATACACAGCAATCCCCGGGGTATTGGAAGATGTAATCGATGTTATGCTTAACCTTAAAGGATTGGTTGTAAAAACTGATTCCAAAGAACCTCAAACATTGAGAATAGATGTTGATCGTCCGGGTGCTGTTCTTGCAAGCGACATTCAGCTCCCTGCCGGCGTAAAAGTTGTTAACCCTGACTGGCTTATTTGTACAGTTGCTGACGGCGGAAGCTTCCACGCAGATATTACTGTAGAAACAGGAAAAGGCTATGTTGCTAACGATGTACCTAGAGATGCAAAAGGCGTTTCTATCGACGTATTACCTATAGACGCAAC
>CALVEX010000130.1 GCA_944326655.1 Candidatus Gastranaerophilales bacterium
AACCTTTCTTTGCTCAACAATTTTTTTTGCTATACGTTTTGAAAATCTTTCCTCTCCATACTCCGAAAAAATTCTGACCAAATCAGCTTCACTGTAAGTATTTACAACATCATAGGCCGAAAATTGGGCACACCTGTCAAATCTCATATCCAGAGGCGCTTCTTTAGAAAACGAAAATCCGCGTTCTCCTTTGTGGAACTGATGATAAGACGCACCTAAATCAAAAAGAACCCCGCCTGTGATTTTTTCAATTCCGAGATTATGTAAAACTTTTTTAATATTTGTGTAAGAGTCTTTCACTATTGTTAAGTTTTTGTAATCTTTGAGGCGTTCTGTCGATGCTTTTATTGCATCTTCATCAACATCAAAAGCAATCAGACGTCCATCAGGCTGAATGCGGCTCAATATAAGTTCGCTGTGTCCGCCGCCGCCAAGCGTACAGTCAACATAAATCTTACCGTTTTCACACTCCAGCGCATCAACGGCTTCATTTTTCATCACCGTGTAATGAGTAAATTCTTCCATAGAAAAATTTTAACATGAAAATTATTCAGCAACCTGGTTTAAACCATAATGATCGTAAATATCAATAAAATTATTGTACGGCAGACGCTGGATATTTCTACTATCCTCATTGTCCGCAATATTAATCATAATACCGCTCTGTTCCAATATTTGCGGAAAAACAGCATTAAATAATACTATCATAAAAATATACTTTTTTATTTCATCCGACTTAATAAAAATTTCAACCATATATAATCCCAAGCCATTAGTAACAATACATATATAAATCATTTACGGCAAAGGTTAAATTTTTCTTTAATAATTTTATTTTTATATAAGCATTTAGTAACATAATTTTACAATTTTAGAAAAAATTAGCAATTTTTTATATAAAAAATACTTATTAATTATATATACATGAGGGAATAAAAATGAGTGAAGTTTCTAATGAAAAGATATATGAAATAACCACAGCTACGACCCGACAAATTAAAAAGGCCAATAACCAAACCAGAACAGAAACCGTTGTTGATGTTCCCGTAGGGCAAAAAACAGAGACACAATCAAAATCTAAAAATAGAACCTTTGATTATGAACTGGGTCCAAGAGAAGGCAACACACGTATAGTTGGCCCTGACAGTATTTCTTCAGCAAGCGGCACTAATACAACAACATCTCATCTTAATGGTATTGCGTCATTATACCATAGATTACAGGAGAACAATACGCAGATTACAACCAATGACGGATACTTCGGGACATCTAATCAGAGACTTCGCGGGGACTGTTACCTTTTGGCAGAAATCAATGGTATCAGAAATACTCAACACGGACAGGAAATCCTTAAACAAAACGTAAGAACAAATGCAGACGGGTCTATGACCGTAACATTGCCGGGCGCCGTTAAGTTCAGAAATAAATGTATTCAGGACGGCAACGGAGATAAATGTGAAGTTACGGGAACATACCATATTACAAAAGACGCCTTAAAAAAGGCTCAAAGACTTGCCGGAGATTCATACTCACAAGGCGATATAGAAATTATTGCACTTGAAATTGCAATGGAAAATTTCAGAGCTGAAATGCTTCAAACAAACAAGAATTTAGGTAACCGGCGTACAAGACTGGGAGAATTAGAAGATACTACCAACATTGAACAGGTTCAGGATGGAACCGATTATCTAAGCGGAGGGTTCGCTTTTGAGGCGGCATTTCTGCTTACCGGTCAAAAATCCGAAGTTTATAGAAATTCTCAGAAACATACTCAACTATATAAAGATGGGGCTTACGGTTATATTTCCGTAGAAGAAATGGAAAGACAAACAAGATTTGATTCAGGTCTTAACAATAAAGGGATGTCAACTGTACAAGGTAGAATTTCAAGAAATGATTCTAAACTGGATCAAATGCTCAACAAATATGAAGGACATGAAAATGAATATTCATTGGTTGTAAGTTTTAAAGAAAGTAGAGGAGGTCATGCTTTAACTGTTGTAAAAATTACGGATAACATTATATATGTTGCAAACCCGTGGCATCCTGATAAAATTGAGCCCATTCCGAGAAATGAATTTGAAAAAATGGCTTACAGCTTAATTGCAACAGATATGGATGTACAGGATATCACTCAAACCCACACATCTAATACCTTTAACAGCATAGCAAACGGTGAAATATCCGGAGGCCCGGCCACTCCTGCACAGATAGAATCACTACAGCATCTTTTTGAAGGAGGCAGGCTCAATCTTAACCACAATCAGGCAAACAATCACAACAATTCAAACACAGTACAGCCAAACAGATTATCACAGCTAATCAGCAGTTTCAATCAAAACAACCACAGTAATAATGAAAATCAAGGCATTAATACAAATAATCTTTTGCATTTACTGAATAATCTTGCCACTGCAAAAACATCTTTAACAGACGAGGAACAAATAACATTAAACAACTTATATGCAAAATTAACAGATAATTCGACAGAGGAATTTACTGCCGGTGAAATGAAAGATTTACAAACAATTTTTGAAAAATATTCTAACTAAATTAGTATTAATAAATATCAAAAACTTCTTTTCCACACGGGAAAAGAAGTTTTTGAGCTAATTAAATTAATTAATAGATATTAAACCGCCTGCTTCATTGCAGCTTTCACTCTGTGGAAAGTTTTTTCTTTGCCGATAATTGCAAGAATTGCAGTCATATCAGCTCCGCAAAGTCTGCCTGTAACAGCGGCTCTGATTGCCCACATAGTAACTTTTGGCTTGATACCTTTTTCTTTATAGTAAGCCCTGAATGCTTCTAGTTTTTCGTGAAGATTTTCTTCTGTCCATTCCCAGTCCTTTGCCTGTTCCATAAATGTTTTTAACACATCCTGAGAAACGTCTGAATCAATAGTTTCACGAGCCTTATCATCAATTTCCACATCCTCACCGAAAAAGTAAGGAACAGCATCGGTTATATCCGATAAAAGTGTCAAAGGTTCGTATGTAATTTCGACCATACGTGTATATTGAGCATCAGTTAACTCACTCAAATCATATTTTGTTAAATACGGTTTCAATCTTTCTTTCAACTCCGGAATAGAAAGCATCTTGATATAGTGGCTGTTCATCCAGTTTAATTTGTCGTATTCAAAGATTGAATTTGATGAAGAAATTTCATTAATTCTGAAATCCTGAGCAATTTCATCAAGCGACTTAATTTCCTGACCGTCAGAAGGCGACCAGCCCAAAAGCGCAACAAAGTTGATTAAAGCATCTGTCAGATAGCCTTTTTCAACGAATTCGGACACCGCAGTTGCGCCGTGGCGTTTTGAAAGTTTACTTCTGTCAGGTGCCAAAATCATTCCCAAGTGTCCAAACTTAGGAACTTCTGCGCCAAGTGCTTCAAATATCAAAATCTGCTTGAAAGTATTTGAAATATGATCCTCTCCTCTGATAACATGAGAAATTTTCATTAACATATCATCAATTACAACCGCAAAGTTATAAGTCGGAGTTCCGTTTGATTTCATGATAACAAAATCTCCGAGAAGGTTTGTATCAACATGTAATTGACCTTTCACCATATCATCAAATGTCAGCATTGATGATTCATGGAATGCTTTTTGAGCCTTTGCGATATTAAATCTTATAGCAGGTTTTCTGCCTTCCGCTTTTAATTTCGCTTTTTCTTCATCCGTGAGATTTAAACATTTTCTTGAATATACATAAGCACTGTGGTTTTTAATTGCTTCTTCTTTTTCTGCTTCTAGCTCTTCATTGGTGCAAAAACATTCATAAGCATAACCCTTATCAATAAGCATTTGAGCATATTTCGGGTAAATATCAAACCTTTGAGATTGATAATAAGGGCCATAAGGACCACCAACATCAGGGCCTTCATCCCAGTTTAGACCCAAAGCTTTTAAACTATCAAAAATATTTTGTGTAAAAGCTTCAGAACTTCTGTCTAAGTCTGTGTCTTCAATCCTTAAAACAAATTCGCCGCCGACTTTTTTTGCATACAA
>CALVEX010000131.1 GCA_944326655.1 Candidatus Gastranaerophilales bacterium
ATGGCGCACAAACTTGGTGCTATGTTTAACGTACCTCACGGTGTTGCAAACGCATTGTTAATCAGACAGGTTATCAAATACAATGCTGTTGATTGTCCGAAAAAACAATGTATTTTCCCGCAATACAAGTTCCCGAATGCAAAAGCAAAATATGCACAAATTGCTGATGAATTAGGACTCGGTGGTAAAAATGACGATGAAAAAGTCGAATTGTTAATTGAAGCAATTGACAAGTTGATGAAAGCTGTAAATCTTCCGAATTCTATCAAAGACTTTGGCGTAAAAGAAGCAGACTTCAATGCTAAGCTGGATGAAATGGTAGAACTTGCATTCGACGACCAATGTACAGGTGCAAACCCTGCTTATCCGTTGATGGAAGATATTAAAGCTATTTACAAAGACGCATATGAAGGAATTGTAAGAGATTATTACGAAACTAAAAAATAATAACGGCTTTGTAAGTAATAAATAAAAAAAGAACCGCATTTATATGCGGTTCTTTTATGCTTATTGTTAATTCAAGGTAAATTTTTCCAGAATTTTGAATCAGTTAATGCTTTTTGTGTGCATGCAGCTCCATTCATATTACTATTTGAAGAAAGAGAACAATAAGTATCATTTTCGCTGTAATAGTCAGTTCCTTGGGCTCCCATAGGCAAAAGTTTTCCTTCATTATCAATTTCAAACATGAATAAATCATGACCGAGCCTGTTTGGTTTTTTCTTAAAACCGTTTACATCAATTGAAATATAAACTCTTCCTGGTGTAGAATTTTCAATAGCAATAAATACCTCATCGGGCAATATAATTTGCCCGTCATCAAAATAGCCCAAGTTTATTGTCGCTGTATTGTTAAAATTTTTATAAATATCTGAATTATTACCGACGCAGGCAGTTGCTAAATCTTGTGAACCGAAGCCGCAATCTTCGCTTCCTTTGAAATAATCCTTAATAGCTGATTTTAAAATCCATTTTTCGGTATTTGAAGTAATTGTATTACCTGTATCTGCCTGGTACATAATTAGAGCTTGAGCAATTTCAGATGCTCCTTTTTTTAATCCGGCTTCAAGCTGCTTATTTTGTGTATTATTAATTACCGCTGGTAAAGTTAATGCAGCAACAATACCAATAATTCCGAGGGTAATAAGAACCTCTGCTAGGGTAAACGCGCAATGACGAATATTGTTGGAGTAGACTAAGTGTATAGTATTTTCAGGCCTGAGAATGCAAAATTTTTTACAAAATTTGTAAATGATTAATCTCAAAACCCTTGCTATGAAACCGTCTTCGCGCGCGGGGGGGGGCACCTCAAAGCTTCTTTCTCCAACATATTTATACCTCCAAGTTTATTTCTATTATTTATTATTTTTTTGATTTTGTCAATGGTTATCTTGACTTTTTATATGTCTTTTTATCATAAAAGAAGAGGTTGAGGCGACATGGCCAAGTGGTAAGGCAGGAGCCTGCAAAGCTCTTATTCCCAAGTTCGAATCTGGGTATCGCCTTTTTTATTTCTGTTTTCGGCAATAATTTTTAAAGTTCTCTTGCATATCTGTCGTAATAATATTTTTTGTCAAGAAAATCTTTTTTAGTCAGAGCATAGTATGCACAACCTATGCCGGAATAATCAGTTTTATCTGATGAATTACAGTTGTAGTTATAAATATTAGAGCATAAAGTCAAACCGCCGCAAGGTTTAATCTGCTTATCTACAATACGGAAAGAAAATGTATCGCGCCCCCAGGCATTCGGGCCTTTGAACGGACCGTTTACATCAACTGTTATGATTTGTCCGTAATTGTAATCACTGCCGTCAGGATATGTTCCGCGTCCGCCAAATATAAAAAGCCTTCCGTCTTTTGAAATAAATCTGTAGCGTGAAAAATATACATTAGTGCTTAATGTTGAGTGAGTGTATGTGTAGTATTTTATATCCTGTTTTGCAAAACAAATGTTATCAGTGCAGTCGGCCGCATTGTCATAATATCCCATGAAAATTTCTTTCAACTGCTCATCATTATTTTGTTCAACAATGTAAGTTATATCTAGTCCACAATCATTAGATATTAAATTTGTTATATTTTGGAGTTCTGAGTAGCTTTTTTTTAAAGATGTTATGATAACATCATTTTGTTTTTTTTGAATTAACGAAGGCAGTGTCAATGCGGCGACAATACCGATAATTGAGATTGTAATTAAGACTTCTGCCAAAGTAAATCCGGATTTCATCAAACCTCCTTACTGGTAAATATCCAGTAACATTATGTTACTATATCCAGTAAAATTGTCAAATGGATGAACAAGAACTTTATATAAAGTTAGGGAAACGTATCAAATTTTTACGGGAAAATGCCCATCTTACACAAGAAAAGCTTGCGGAACTCAGCGGAATAAGTTTAGATTATCTGGGGAAAATAGAAGTGAATATAAATAAACCCGGTTTAAAAACTTTAATAAAAATCTCCAATGCCCTTAACTTGCCAATAAAAATGTTATTTGACTTTGAATAAAAAAGGAGCTGTTTTTTACAGTTCCTTTTTTATTCAAAGTAGGTCTTCGGATTTTATCAGATTTATCTTAGTGACGAATTTCTGTTTTCGGCAATATCGCCATAAGGATAACTTTCTTTATATTCAATATATCCGTTAGGCAATGTTCGTTCACTGGTAACACATTTGTGAGGTTCTAGACCTATCAGTTTATTGACCTGGTAGTTGACTTCTGACTTTAAGGTTGTAAAATTTTTGCTCTGTCCACTGATATTAACCTTTCCTCCTTGTTCTGCATCCATTTGAACTTTTACTACAGTTGCTCCATCATCCGTAAATGTAGCAAATTTACTTTTAAGTTTTTCAACGAATTTTACCCATCTGACAAGAAGTTTTGATTCTGAATAATGAGTAATAAGTTTTTGCTTATTATCTTTGTTTATGTAAGTATTGCTAAATGTTTTTATTTGGTAGTTAGAACTTTCTGGGTTAATGAATCCAACAATACCGGTTTTTGTATTTTGATTTCCTGTTTCATATAAAAAGCCTAAATTACCGTTACGGAACTTTCTTTGATATAAAGTACCATGTTTAGGCAAAGCAAGATCCTTAATCATATTGTTTATTTCACGTCCGTCATTGGTGAATAAATTACGAAATTTAGTGAAAGGTGTGACTTTAATTGTTCTCATTTTTTTCTCCTATTAATCATATGTTTTATCTTAAAAATCAAACAAAAAATTTTTTGCTGTTTTCAGGGTGGATTTTTATAATAGGATAAAAAATAAGTTAAATCAAATATACTAAATAGGGATTTATATCGCAGTTTACACTAAATGTATTCAAAATACAGTCATAATGTCATTCCGAACTTGTTTCGGAATCTCATCGTTATCAGACCCTGAAACCAGTTCAGGGTGACGATTTTAGTTATTTCTGGTGTAAACTGCGATATAAGTCCCACTAAATAATACAGCTCTACCGCAATCTCAGCGGATAATCTTTTTTAAATTCCCATCCGTCAGTTTCAAGTAATGCAGAACAATATGAAGGCGTAGTTTTACACCTGTTTATCATTTCCTCGCGGGATGAGGTATCATTGTAGTAACTATAAGTTCCAAAGAATTTGTTTTTGTTATTGAAATAATTTATTCTTGTAATATCCGTAAAGCACATCAAAAACCTGAAAGTATCATAACCGTCGGAATTTGGCGGTTTTTTCAATCCGTTTATGTCATACATAAATTCCATGCAGTCGCCGTTATGTACGCTGAATGTCGAGCCGTCGGTCATTGTTACTGTATAGTAGTCTACGCTATGCATTCCGGTTTCGTTATCGGCCTTAAGGTATTTTATATATGGTAAAAAATATTTTTTCATGAAAGACGCATTTATGTCAGCATTACCATCCCAATCAACACTGCCGTCATCAGAGTGTGCCTGTGCTTCTTTACTCCAATAAAGCGCCGGCCCGTTATCCATTTCGGAGCGGACTATGGCCTGGGACATTGTGCTGTAAAATTTTTTTATTCTTGCTGAATATTCTTGTCGTTTGTAATTGTTGATTAGTGATGGTATGGTAATTGCAGCAACTACTCCGATAATGCCAAGTGTAATTAATACTTCCGCCAATGTGAATGCATAACTGGTATGAGAAAAAATACTTTTGATATTTTTGTGATGTTTCATATCACTATGATAGCCTTTTTTATAATCTTTTGCAACGACTAAACCGGAATTTGCAAACTTATTAAGACGCTTAAAATATTTTAAAATATTGAATGCAGATGAAATATTCCTTAAAATCCTTGCTATGAAACCGTCTTCGCGGGGGGGGGGCACCTCAAAGCTTCTTTTTCCACCATATTTATACCTCCATGCTTATTTTTATTATTTATTATTTTTTTGATTTTGTCAATGGTTATCTTGACTTTTTAATATGTCTTTTTTATTATAAAGTAACGTTAAGGCGACATGGCCAAGTGGTAAGGCAGGAGCCTGCAAAGCTCTTATCCCCCAGTTCGAATCTGGGTGTCGCCTTTTTTGTTGCTTGTTTATCGACTATTGACATAATTTTTATATACTGTTACAATTTATTTATGTTTAAGAAAAGTTGGTTATTAGTATTACTTCTTTTAGTGTTATTGCCTTTGCATGCAAATGCGGATATAACTTTAAAATTTAACGGCTTTATTGCAGATGAGGCAAATTTGTTGTCTGACGAGGTCGAAAATGATTTGAATATGACCTTGTGGGATTTGCAGAAAAAATCGGGTGCTGACCTTGTTGTTGTAACTTTGCCAACTTTAAACGGAAGAACTGTTGAAGAAGTTGCGCTTGATATAGGACGTTCCTATAAACTGGGGGCTGTCGGAAAAAATAACGGCATGGTTTATTTAACGGCTTTAAGTGAACGCAGGATGCGTATTGAACAAGGGCTGGGGCTTGAGGATAAAATTCCGGTAAGTACTCTTGAAAATATAATGAACACTGATATTCTTCCTTATTATAAGCAAAATGATTATGAAAAAGGAATTAGAAGAGGAGCTTATCGTTTGGCGGAAACTGTTGCACAGGCTGAAGGGGTTAAAATAAAAACACAAGGTATTTGTCCGCCGGCTGCTTCATCTTCAGGTCGTTCTTCTAATAGTGATATCCCTTGGTGGGGATGGCCTATAGTTATATTGGGAGCATTATGTTCTCCACGCCGCAGAAGATTTAATTCCGGAAGTTTTGGCGGCTTTGGCGGAGGCGGAGGCTTCGGCGGAAGCGGATGTTCAGGCAGCTGGTAGATATCTTTGAAAGATATATTTTATTATAAAGAGGATTAAAAAGAATGAAAAGTCTTGATGAATTTATTGAAAATTTAAAACTTAATTTAGGTGATAATTTGGTATCTGTTTTTGCTTTCGGCTCGCAGGCAAATGTTGAAGATGCAAAAAATAACCTTAATTTGATGATTGTTACTAATCAATTGACTGCTGAAAATTTGTATGCTATTTCAAAACCGGTTAGGAAATGGGTAAAAGCCAAAAATCCTGTTCCTGTTATTATGAACAGAGATGAATGGTATTCATCTTTTGATGTTTATACTATTGAGTATGCAGATATGAAAGAGAATTACAGGCTTATATATGGGGAAGATCTGGTTCCGTCAATCGGGATTAACAAGTATTTTCTCCGTTTGGAATGTGAATCAGAACTTAAAAGTCTTTTGTTAAAATACAAAAATAATTTTCTGATGAACATAAATTCAGACAGGGAAATGAAAAAAATTCTAAAAAATGTAATTAAAACTCTTATAGTTATTTTTAGATCTGTATTGAGACTTCATGACAGGTCTGTACCTTACAGAGCAGTTGATATTATAGAACATTGTTCGGAATTTTTATCGTTTAATAAAGTTGTTATGACAAAACTTGCTAAAATGAGGTATGAAAACGATGAATGCAATAAGCAGGAACTGTTATTTATGGAAAGTGAACTGTTAAAAGATATTCAAAATATTTTAAAACAAGTTGATGCTATGCATTTTTAAGTTTTTGTGATATAATTAGTTTATGGTTGATTTCTACTCTGCCGAGCAAAACAATTGATAACTGTTTTGCGAGAGGGGTGGTGCATCTTACAAAACGAAAGTTTTTGTAGTACATTGATAATTTAGGTGATTAGCACTCTGCCGAGCAAAACAATTGATAATTGTTTTGTGAGAGGGGTAGCGCATCTTACAAAAACGGAAGTTTTTGTAGTACATTGATAATTTGGGCGATTAGCACTCTGCCGAGCAAAACAATTGATAATTGTTTTGCGAGAGGGGTGGCGCATCTTACAAAAACGAAAGTTTTTGTAGCACATTGATAATTTGGGCGATTAGCGCAGTTGGTAGCGCATCACATTGACGTTGTGAGGGTCACGTGTTCGAGTCACGTATCGCCCAGTTACTTTTTCTTTGGCACAAAGAAAAAGTAACCAAAAAGAAAGCAACACTCTAAAATTTTAGGTAGTACATACTGTTGTGCAACCAAAAAGTTGTTACAAAAAGCAGACAAAAAAGAAAAGACCACAGATTTAGAATTATTTTGTAACCAAAAGAAAGTAACATCAGAATATAAAAATAGGTTTTTATCATGCAGGAAGTTTTAATCACAGAATTGGATTCAAATTTATCTTTTAAGGCTGAGATTGATAATCCGCCTGAAACAAAACAGAATTTTGTAACGGTTTACGTGGATGAAAAAGAAGTCAGACGTCCGACGGTTACGCAATCTAACGGATTAATTGAGATAAAAACTCTAAGTCCTGATGATGAAACGTCAAATTTTCTGATTACCTGGAAGAATTCAAAAAAAAGAATTGATTTAATGGTTGAAACTGATGAGAATATGTATTTTTTAAAAGGCTGTTCTGTTAAAACTTTTGAAAGCCCTCAAAAGACATTTTCAGTTTTTTATAACTCATTTAAACAAGCCTAAATACTGTTGATATAAGCCTCTATATCTTCTTCGGTAATCATTTCTGTTGCAGCAACGAGAATTCTGTTATTATCAAGCTTTAAGCCGCCGATTATCCCGTTTTCTTTAAGGTTGGAAAGCATTTTATCAGCATCGGACACTTCTATAACAAATTCATTGAAAAATTGTTTGTTTAATGTTTTTATCCCCTTTTGTGCAAGTTTTTCCGATAGCTTATGTGCCATTTTATAAGACAAATAAGAAGCCTGCCTGAAACCTTTTTCTCCCATAACAGTCAGATAAAGAGTTGCGCATAACCCCATTAAAGCCTGGTTTGAGCAGATATTACTTGTTGCTTTTTCCCGTTTTATATGTTGTTCTCTTGTTTGAATGGTAAGACAGTATGCCGGGTTCCCGTCTGCATCAACAGTTCTTCCGGCAAGCCTGCCCGGTATC
>CALVEX010000132.1 GCA_944326655.1 Candidatus Gastranaerophilales bacterium
TTGATGATGGTAGGTAAAAGAAAAAGACTGCTTTCTTATTTGAAATCTCAAAATCTTGATGAATACAGAGATTTAATCAAGAAATTGGGTATCAGAGGCTAATTTAAAGCTAATGAAAAATTTTAAAGGGCTGTCACGTGACGGCCTTTTTTAATATAAGGGGTTTAAAAATGAAAACATTAAAATCAATGCGGTTACAAATAGGTGTCTTTGGCAGAACAAATGTCGGCAAATCTTCGCTTTTAAACAGGATTACAAACCAGGAAATTTCTATTGTGTCTGAAATTGCCGGCACAACGACGGATGTTGTTGAAAAATCAATGGAACTTTTGCCTGTGGGGCCTGTGACCTTCCTTGATACTGCGGGACTTGATGATAATACTGAACTTGGAGAAAAACGTATTGAAAAGACAATGAAAATTGTTAACCGTATTGATGTTGCTGTGATTGTATGCGATTATAACGGCCTTGATGAGTATGAGAAAGAACTTATTTCAAAATTTGATGAACTTAAAATCCCTTACTTAATCGTTGAAAATAAATGTGATATTAAAAAATCGGAAATTGAAGATTTTAAAAATGTTTTATACACTTCTGTAAAGGATGATGAAAGGCTTGTTTTTAGGTTTAAAGAGGCACTTGTAAAGCTTTTGCCTGATGATTTTGTAAATTCTCCAAAGATTGCCGGAGATTTAGTTCCTGCCGGCAGTACGGTAATTCTTGTTATTCCGATTGACAAGGAAGCGCCAAAAGGCAGAATTATTTTACCGCAGGTGCAGACAATAAGAGATTTGCTGGACAGTGATTGTATGTCTTATGTTGTTAAAGAAACCGAATTAAAACAGGCGCTTGAAAATTTGAAAACTCCGCCGGCCTTAGTTGTAACAGACAGTCAGGCGTTCAAACAGGTGAGCGAAATTGTTCCAGAAAGTGTTCCGTTGACTTCTTTTTCAATTCTTTTTGCACGTTTGAAAGGTGATTTGAATGAATTTATAAAAGGTGCTGAAGCAATTGAGAATTTGAAAGACGGGGATATGGTTTTAATTCTTGAAAGCTGCACACACCACGCCATAGAGGATGATATCGGAAGGGTTAAAATCCCTAATCTTCTTCGCAGGAAAACCGGAAAAAATCTTATAATTCACAATTATGCCGGTCATGATTTTCCTGACGTGAAGGATTATAAGCTGATAATTCATTGCGGAGCATGCATGACAAACAGGCGGGAAGTTTTATCAAGAATTTTAATCGCAAACCAATCTGGAGTGCCGATTACGAATTACGGCATTGTAATTTCGTATTGTCTCGGGATTTTGCCGCGTGCAGTTAAGATTTTTTCGTAATATTATTTTTTAGATTATCAAAAGCTTCCAAAAGCCATTTTGCAAGATTTTGTGGTGATTCTTTTGTATTCATGTAAAATCCTGCGGTAGTTTTTTCATCATTGATTTTTAGGCTCAAATCTTCCATTGAATAAACAGGATGAAATTCTGTGCGGAATTTATTTTTGTCATCAAAAATTCTTATATTAAAAGTCCCTGTTCTTATGTAATTAGCTTTGATAGGCGGCATAACGTCAAGTGTATATTTGCCTTCCTCCGGCTTCCTTTTCAGCGCTGTTTCGAGGATAGTAAATGTATCCTGAAATATTTGTCTTTTTTCTGCAGGCATTCTTTTCATCGTTTTAACAAGTTCCGGTGTTTTTTCAAGACGAATTGCACAGAAACTTGTATTGTTCCCATTGTAAAGATTGAGATTAGTTTTCATAATTTTTTTTAACTCCTTGAAACTCCTAAATTGATTGCTGCAATTCTAATATAAAAAATTTTTAATTGCAACGGCTGATATAATCCATTAATATGATAAAAATTTTTATTTTTGGGAATAAAATACTGTTATGTACGATTATGAACTTGATACCGAAGACAAAGATTTAAAAAAAGTCGGACTGGAGCTGATGTTTATGACGCCTGAAAAAGGGGCTGTTGATAACTGGGTTACGGCTGTAGAACTTGCGAAAATGGTTGATTTGCCGCTGGAGACGGTTAAGAAAAAGTTAGTAATCTTACGTGATGCGGGAATAGTGAGAGTAAAGGGGATTAATCCGAAATTCTGGAAGTTTGATAATTACAGTTTTCAGCGAATGGATGAGGATGATGATGTTTTTAAACTGCTTTGCAGTTTTGATGATGTGGATTTTGACAGGTATTTTAGTTATTAGGATATATGTCGGGCTTCAGCCCGACATATATCCTAAATTGTCACCCTGAACTCGTTTGACTGCTTTTGCCAAAATCTATTGATTTTGTGCAAAATGTCCAGTTTTCCGCAGGGGCTAACCAATAGAGAGATTCTGAAACAAGTTCAGAATGACATAATATTTAGGTGTATTGGTCAAGCAGAACGATATTAATATTTTGATACAATTTTTTTATCGGAGCCAAAAGCGGTTTATGCAATCCAGTAAAATGTGATGGGTAAAGCGGATACGCTTCATTTGCCGATGCAGAAATGGTCAAATATGTTGTTCAGAATATCATCGGTTATGACTTCTCCTGTGATTTCGTCTAAAAATAAAAGCGCTGATTTTAAATCAATTGAGATTAAGTCTTGAAGCTGATGTTCTTTTGCAGCGTCAAGGGCTTGAATTAGACTTTCTCTGCATTTTTCAAGACAATCCTGCTGGCGGTTGTTTGTTACAAATTCTGTGTCGTCCAGAGAAAAGTTGTAAGAAATTTCTTTTATTTTGTTTTTAAGTTCCTCAAGCCCCTCTTTGGTTTTTGTAGAAAGATAGAAAACATCTTTTTGTTTTTCTGATACAAGGTCGGATTTGTTGGCGATTATGATGTGATTTTTGTCTTTTATAAGATCAAGAATTGCCTTATCATCATCGTTCATTCCTTTTGAGGCGTCATATAAAAACAAAACAAGATCTGCTTCATCTGCTGATTGTTTTGAATACTCAATCCCGATTTCTTCAACTTTTCCTACTTCATCATTGTCGCGAATACCTGCCGTATCAATCAGGGTAATTGCAACATCCCAATCAAGAGTTTCTTTTAAGACATCGCGTGTTGTTCCCGCAATATCTGTTACAATTGCGCGTTCAACATTTAAAAGTGTATTAAAAAGCGAGGATTTCCCGACATTAGGTTTTCCGACAATTGCAATTTTTATCCCCTGACGCATTATATTTGACGAATTTGCACATGATAAAATTTTATCTATTTTTTCAAGAGCTTTTTCAAATTCGGAAATTATATAATCGTATTCCGGTTCTGCAACATCTTCGGGGAAATCAATTCCGGCAATAATTTTTGAAAGAACATCAAAAATATCTTTTCTGATTTCTTTAATTTTAGAGCTTAAAACTCCCGATAAATTTTTTGCTGATTGTTTTGCAAAATCTCTGGTCTTTGCGTGGATTAAGTCCGCAACAGCTTCGGCCTGCGACAAATCCATTTTCTTATTCAAAAATGCGCGTTTTGTAAATTCTCCGCGTTCTGCCATACGCGCCCCGTTTTTGAGGACAACATCAAGAATATTTCTGACAACATTAATCCCGCCGTGGCAGTGAATTTCAATAACATCTTCTCCTGTATAGCTGTGCGGATTTTTGAAAGGAAGAAGCAAAACTTCATCAATTTTTTTATCCCCGTCAACAATCCAGCCGTGAGAAATTTTTCCTGCTTCAAGATTGTGTTTTGAGTAAATTTTATCAACTATGTCAAAACTCCTGCCGCCGGAAATTCTGATAACACCGACTCCGCCCGTACCGATTGGAGTTGCTATTGCAGCTATTGTATCAAATTCCTGTAAGATGTTCATATTTTGATTATAACTCAAAAATATTCTTTATAATACGTATTTGTTCCGGTATATATATCACAGTTTACACTAAATATATTCAAAACACGGGCATACTGTCATTCCGAACATCGGATTGACCTCCGTGTTTCGGAATCTCAATATTATTTAGACCCTGCGGAAAACCGGACATTTTGCACAAAATCAATAGATTTTGGCAAAAGCAGTCAAACGAGTTCAGGGTGACGCTTTTTTGCCATATTATGTGTAAACTGCGATATAAGTCCCTTTGTTCCTACTTGCAATTGCTCTTTTCATAACTTATAATGTGATTGGATTAAGAAAGGAGAGTTTATTATGTGGGAAAAGGATATTAACATTAACGAAGTTAAAGAAATCCGCACAAGAACAACTGTTTACTTTGGCGTTGGTGCTATCAGGAAAATTGATGATATCGCTAAAGTTTTGAAAGATAAAGGTATTGATAAAGTTATTGTAATGTCGGGCAGAAACGCTTACAAAGCAACCGGCGCATGGGATTACGTAGAAAAAGCCTTGAAAGATCACGGTATCGGCTATGTAAATTATGCAGAGGTAACGCCTAACCCGAATACACATCATGTTAATGACGCAACAAAACTGGCTAAGGATTTTGGTGCAAAAGCTGTTATTGCAATCGGAGGAGGTTCTCCGACTGATGCAGGGAAATCCGTGGCAATTTTACTTGAGTATCCTGAAAAAACTGCTGAAGAATTGTATGATTTTGCGTTCACTCCTGAAAAAGCAGTTCCTATTGTTTCAATTAATTTGACACACGGGACTGGGACGGAAACAAACAGGTTTGCGGTTGTAACTAACCTTGAAAAGAATTTTAAACCTGCAATTGCATACGATTGTATTTATCCTATGTTTGCGATTGATGACCCGCAGTTAATGACAAAATTGTCGCCCAAACAGACAAGATATGTTTCAATTGATGCTGTCAACCATGTTGTAGAAGCTGCAACATCTGCTGTTGCTTCACCTTATTCAATCTCGCTTGCAAAACAGGTAATTGAGCTTGTTGCAAAATATTTGCCGAAGGCTATTGCAAATCCTGAAGATTTAGAAGCTCGTTATTATCTGGCTTATGCGGCTATGATGGGCGGTGTAAGTTTTGATAACGGATTATTGCACTATACACACGCGCTTGAACATCCGTTGAGTGCTGTAAAACCTGAATTGGCGCATGGTTTGGGGTTAGCAATTTTACTGCCGGCTGTTATTAAAACAATTTACAAAGACAGACCGCATGTATTGGCTGATATTCTTGCTCCGATTGCTCCGGGACTTAAGCCTGAAGCATCTGATGCTGACAGGGCTGCAAAATTGGTTCAGGATTGGTTATTCTCTGTCGATGTTAAAGAAAAGTTAGAAGATGAAGGGTTTACCGATGCTGATGTTGAAAAACTTACAGATCTTGTATATACAACTCCGTCACTTGGCGGACTTATAGATATAGGTCCTTCCGGAAACGGCAGAGATGTTGTTGAAACTATTTACAGAAATTCTGTTAGACCTTTATAAAATCTTGTTTACACAGATAAAATGAAATACCGGTAATATTGCCGGTATTTTTTTATGTTGACTTTTTAAAAAATTCTATTAAATGTCTTAACGTAAAAATTTTACACGAGGTATTATTATGGACAACAAAATAAGTTTTATAAACAGTCTGACATTTCAGTTAGACATAACATCACGCGTATTTTACAGCTGCGCAAAAAAATTGTTTGAAGAAAACGCCGGAAGCAAATTAACTCTTGAAGAATTTACCGTTCTTGAAACTCTTATTTATTACCCTCATTTAAATGAAGAGGCAATCGCAAAAATTTTTGCAAGACCTGTTTCTTCAGTTGAAAAAACAATCTCGAAACTTCTAAAGAAAAAAATGATAACTCCGGTAAAAAAGAATGAAAACACCGATATTCAGGTAAAGTATTATGAGTTAACCTCTTTGGGTGACAGAATGTATCTGCAAAATAAGCCTATGCAGGATACAACGGTTGTAATGCTTTCAAAATTTATATCCGAGAATGAACTTGTTACGTTTACAAAAACTATGCTGAAAATCAGAAATATTCTGATTTCTCTGGGTTATGTAAATGTATAGATATATATTTGAAATTTATTGTGAATCTTTTTTGTTAGCTTTATAAAAAGCGACTATTCCCATTATAACACCTAAAGCTCCATTCAAAATCAAAGAAAATTTCAGGTCAGTTTTTAGTGACTTAAAGAGTTTTCCAATTAGTCTATCTGTTCCGAAACCTAATCCAAACCATGTTATGGCATTTAATAGGCCAGCAGCATACGGTGGCATATTCTCTATTTTTTTTACAAATTTATCTACATTTTCATTATTAGTCTTATTTGTTTGTGTTTCAGACTGAGTTTGAGGCTTAGCTCTAAAAACAGGGGCAGAATATTTGGCCGGCAGATTATTACTACAATTAATATACGTATTTGTCATATTCTTACCTTCACTTTGTACACTAATTATTATAATATAAAATTATAAAGTTTAAAATTTTGCTATTTATAATATAATTTGTTTATGAAACTTAACAAAAAAGTTGAACTTTTAGCCCCTGCAAAGGACAAAAAGACCGCAATAGCGGCAATAAATTCAGGTTGTGATGCTGTTTATATCGGCGCACAAAATTTCGGCGCACGAAAGAAAGTTCCAAATTCTCTTGAAGATATAAAAGAAATTGTAGATTATGCGCACAAGTTTTATGTAAAAGTTCACGTAACAGTAAATACGATTTTAACGGATGATGAGCTTGTTGAAGCTCAAAAATTAATCCAAAATC
>CALVEX010000133.1 GCA_944326655.1 Candidatus Gastranaerophilales bacterium
TGAGAGGCATAAAATGGCAGTTGCAAATTTGAAAAAAATTGATGACAAATTAAAAAACATCTACGAAAATCAAGTTACAGTCAACAATAATCAGCCGTTTGAGGATCGTTCGGATTTGCTGTTCGCACAAATGAATTTTATTGCAATGGCAAACAAACAAGCTTTACATTTAATCTAACAATTTAACTCCAATTAATTTTTCCCCTACAAATTTTTCACCTGATTTCATCCAGAAATCAGGTTTTCTTTATGTGATATAATTCGCTTATGAAACTTTGCATATTTTCCGGAACATTTAATCCCATACATAATGCCCATTTAAAGATGGCCGAATACGTTATTGAAAATTTCGGTTTTGACAAAATACTTTTTATTCCGGCATATAAACCGCCTCATAAAAATTACGAACCTTATTTGAGTATTCACCGTTATAATATGGTAAAACTTGCTACAGCAAACAATCCGCATTTTGAAATTTCAGATATTGAATTCAAACGCGAAGGAAAATCATACACTTATGACACAGTTACAGAACTTTACAAGCTGTATAATATTACCGACAAAATTAATCTGATAATAGGAACAGACGCTTTTAAACAGATTGAGACCTGGCATGAAAGTGAAAAGTTGAAAAAAATTGTTGATTTTATCGTTTTTATACGGGAAAATGAAAAAGTCGATTTAAACTATCTTAAAAATAAAGGTTATAACTTTAAATTTGCACCTATGCAATTTATAGATATATCATCAACCGATATAAGAGAGAGAATAAAAACCGGCAAACCCATCAAAGGACTTGTCAATAATGAAGTTGAGGAGTATATAAAAGAAAATGGATTATACCGAAATTAAACAATGGCTGAAAGAAAACCTGAATGAAGAAAGATATTTGCACACGTTAGGTACAGCAGACTGCGCAAAAGAACTTGCAAAAAAGTACAATCTTGATGAAGAGAAGGCTTATCTTGCCGGCTTGCTGCACGATTGCGCGAAATGTTTTTCAAATGAAAAACTGATTGATATTATAAAGAAAAACCTCGATGTCGAAGAATGCGAAATGCTGAATTACAAGACGCTTCACGCACCTGTCAGCGCATATATTGCCGAAACACAATTTAACATTAAAGATAAAGATATATTATCAGCTATAAGATGGCACACTTTAGGCAGGCTGGATATGACAACATTTGAAAAAATCGTATTTCTTGCCGACAAAATAGAGCCCAATACAAGAGATAAAGAATATTCACAAAAAATTATTACAATACTTAAAGAAGAAAACGGTCTGAATAAAGCACTGCTTATTTGCTACAAAGAAACACTCAAAAGCCTTGTAAATAGAGACCTTAAAATATGCCTGCTTACCGTTGAAATATATAATAAACTACAAGATTTGGTAAAAAATTAGCATGTCCATGGTAAAATATTATATAAAGTGAGGAAGTCTATATGAAAGTATTGGAAATTAAGAATAATTTAGTAAAAATAGCGTACGATGTACAAGACAATCTTGCACTATCCGGCTTTGTAGTAATCCAAGATGCCAATACTCCTTATGTTGCACAGGTTATGAACCTTAAAGCCGATGTAACATCAAATTTTGCTATTGTTAAATTACTTTTTACTTTCAATGAAGAAGGTATCTTAAAAAACTACAACGGAACAATTCCTTCTTTAAAATCTACCGTAACTCAGCTTCCCGCTAATGAACTTCTTGATATTATCCCGATTGAAAAGCCTTTTAAACTGGGGGTTCTTGCAGAACAAGATACAATACTTAAAGTTGACAAGTCAATTCTTGAAAATAACCTTCTTGTCTGTTCAAATAACACGGAAAATACCGCACGCTTAATAAATAATTTTTCACGCCAGATTAATGAAAAAATTGTTATTTTCGATACGGAAGGAACACTTGGTTTCGATGATACAGTTTCTTTTGGCAAAGATTTTAAACTTCCTCTAAATTATGACACAATAAATTTCATATATGACAACGAACTTGACGATATTGATGCAACAAGTAAAGCTATAATTCAGGATATATTTATTGAAGTCCAAAATTATACAAAAACATTGCCTGAAGGGTACTTGCCGTTCGACACCTTCCTAAATGTTGTTGACCAGCAATATAAAGAAACACAAATTCCTCAGCTTGTTCTGCTTAAAAATAAACTTTTAAAATACAAAGATTTGAATATATTTGCGCAGACACTTAAGGATGTATTGAGCTTTAGCATGGCGCTTGAACAAAACAATACTCAGATTGTTGATATTTCAGATATGCCTCCGGAACTTCAAAAAGAAATTCTCACTTATTCTTACAAAGTAATGGCAGATATGAATATCAAAATTTACTCCTTTGTAAAAGTAAACAACTCAAACAGCAGCAAAAAATTGTTAAAAACATTCTTGCAGAGAAATAACGTATTCACAACTATTATTTGTCCGCATGAATACAAATATTTAAACGAGTTAAAAGAAAATGCGCAAAATATGATCTTGTTTGCACCTCTTACACTTCAGCATGATTTTGCAAGTTATAACACATTCTTAAACAAATTAAACGGCGATGAATATGTTGTATATGGCGCCCACACACAGAATATCCCGCTAATAGCAGAACTGGAAGACACATACGAGGAAGAAACAACACAGCAAGAAGAAGTTAAACCAGAAGAATCCCCGACACATTCTAACGGTGCAGAAGAAATTCTTCCTCAAAATACAGAACCGGCCACGGCAGAAAATATTACGGGACCGGAAATCACAGAAACTCCGGAAATAGAAGAAGAACCGGTTATTGAAGAAGAAGTTACTGATAATATTCAGCTAGAAACAGAACAGTCCGAAATTTCAAATGAATATCCCGAAAATATTGAATATCCGGATATCACAATTGAAGA
>CALVEX010000134.1 GCA_944326655.1 Candidatus Gastranaerophilales bacterium
GTAAAATTAATTAACATAAATAAGCAAATATTTTTTTTAGCAGCATTACTATAAACGAAGCAAAAGGAGACTGAAAATGCAAGTAAACAATTACACAAACAACAAAAACACATTTACCGGCTTTCATTTTAGCCCTGACGGCAAAGAAACATTCTACAGAATTCTTGAAACCCTTAATGACCCAGCAACTTCTTACAAATGCCGAAATATAATTGCTAGTCAAAAGGATAACCCTGTAAAAATTAAAATTGAAGCCTTTGATCACTTATTCGGACAAGAAATTGATGATGGACTGGAAGCATATATTAATGGTAGATATTCTCATGATAATACAGGCATTACCTCATTCGGACTGGTAGACCCGAGAGCATTACACGAAAATACAAATATTGTTATGTTCTTAAAAAAAGCTGCCAGAAAAGCTGAAAAAATTTTTAATAATATGCTCAAAGAAAAGGTTGCAGAAGGAAGTACAGATAATTTCATCCAGAATAGAAAAGCAATAGAAAAAATAGACGAACTTATCTAACAAATAACAGGAATTAAATACATATAATAAACAACTACCGAGAGGTCGATTTCTTTATATGAGATTTATATCTTATCAAAGCCTGTATATTTTCTAAGAACTTCCGGAATTACAACAGAGCCGTCAGCTTGCTGATAATTTTCCACTATAGCCGCAAAAGTACGCCCCACAGCAAGGCCTGAACCGTTTATAGTATGTACAAACTGTGTTTTGCCCGTTGCTTTGTCTCTATATCTTATATTTGCACGTCGAGCCTGATAATCCCCGTAATTTGAACAGCTTGAAATTTCTTTGTAAGTACCGTAAGAAGGCATCCAAACTTCCAAATCCCAGCATTTATTAGCCGAAAATCCTATATCTCCCGTTGATAAAGCTTCACGGCGGTATGGAAGTTCAAGCAGTTGAAGCATTTTTTCAGCATCTTCCGTTAATTTTTCATGTTCTTCCCTGCTTGTCTGCGGTGTACAAAGTTTTACCAGTTCAACCTTATTAAACTGGTGAACTCTTATAAGACCTCTGGTATCTTTACCGGCAGAACCTGATTCCCGCCTGAAACAAGGTGTATATGCCGTCATATATTTTGGCAGATCATCTTCCGACAAAATTTCATTAGCATAGATATTAGTTACTGGAACTTCTGCCGTAGGAATAAGATACAAATCCTCATTCTCACATTTGTACATATCTTCTTTAAATTTAGGAAGCTGTCCTGTGCCGGTCATTGTTGCAGAATTTGCCATAAATGGCGGCAATACCTCCTCATAACCTTGCTCTGATGTATGATAATCAAGGAAAAAGTTTATAATAGCACGTTCAAGTTTTGCACCTTTTCCTCTGTAAAGAATAAATCTGCTTTGAGAAAGCTTTACACCGCGTTCAAAATCAACAAGCCCTTTTTCTTCGCATATATCCCAATGGGCTTTAAATTCAAAATCGAATTCTCTTGGGCTGCCCCATTTGTAAACTTCAATATTATCATCTTCAGAGAGGCCAATCGGCGTTGTTTCATCAGGAATATTCGGAATATGCAGTAAAATATCGCGTTGTTTGTTGTCAAGCTCAGTTTGTTTTTCTTCTAATTCCTTGATATCATCACCGAGTTTTCTCACTTCTTCCTGAATTGCATCGGTATTTTCACCGTTTTTCTTCATTATACCTATTTTTTGGGAATCATTTTTTCTTTTTGACCTTGATTCATCAACCTGTGTCTGAATTTTTCGTCTTTCTGTATCGATTTGAAGCACCTCATCAATTGACAAATCGGGGTTTCTTCTTTTTAAAAGTTCGTTAACTTTTTCCGGATTTTCTCTAATCATTTTGATATCAAGCATTTTTACCACCTTTATAGAATATTCACAAAGTATGCAGAGGAATACCCTCTTTAACATATTTCCGAAAATATTCTAGTTTAAATATAAGTTATAATCAAGCTTTGAATTGTCTGTGTACATTTGTTAAGAATTATGGACATACTTGACAGATAATGTATAATGGTAACAGAGGGTATGTGTTTATGATGTTTAAAAAGCTTGTTCAAAAACTTAATATAGAGAAAGAAAAAACACAAAGAGCTGCGATTAATCCGATTGATGTGGATTTTGACGACAGAAAAAATGACTTTCTGAGCAGGCTTACAAAAAATGCTCTAAATATGTACGAAAAAAAATGTGATGTAAAAAATTTTACAAAACTTGTTCTCTCTGATCCTGAAAATACATCACACAACGACATTGTAAACGAACTGTTTTCAAAAGGCATAATTGATCCTTCAGATGACGAAAAACTTTTGGAATTATCTGACAATACACGATTTTTAAGAGATTTGGGACTAATTGATTAATAATAAATCCCTCCCCTGATGTGAAGAGGGATTTATAGTATTGTATTTTACTTAACTTCATCCCCGAAATTATATCTGGTATATTCAACTTTATCATTTAACAAGGCATTATTTAATAAGTTCTGTTGAGCACAAATTAATTTACCTTCGGAATTTATATAATATCTTAAAACATCCACCCCAAATTGATTGGGAGGCATTAGACCGTTTGTATCAAAAGCTATCTGTGCGCATCTGTCAACATCATAGGTAGTTACCTCACCGGTTTCATAACCGTTTTCATCGCGTACAGGTGAAGAAATAGTACGCTTACAGACATCATATTGAGTTATTGCAAATATAACCCCGTTCTTTAAATATATACGTCCTTCCCATCCTATACTGTCAGATGCGGCATAAACCCCGTCAACTTTATAGGTAGGCTTGTTTTCTTTTATATTATACCAATTACAATAAACATTATCGCGTTCTCCATTACAAACTTTTGCTCCGTCTAAAACCGTAGAAAATTCCTTGGCAACCTCTGCACTCGTTTTTGAAGTATCGAATAAGCATAGATAATTATCACAGTCGTTTTTCACTTTATACAAATTTAGAGAATTCTGTAATAGCGAATGTGCATGTTTAATTCGGGTTGCATAAACCTTTGACTGATATTTCGCAACAAGCGTCGGCAAAGTCA